>NZ_JABWRG010000028.1:0-50071 GCF_014268825.1 Pseudomonas sp. SWRI51
GCTGCGCAGCCCAACGCGGGACAAGCCCGCTCGCCACAACTGTCTATCATTTCCCACAGGATTGGGTCCAACCAGCAAGGTTGCGGTTGAACATGGCCTCTGTGGGAGCTGGCGGCAGCCTGCGATGGGCTGCAAAGCAGCCCCGGCGATTTCCTGACCGTGTCAGAAACTATCGCCCGGCACGCGCACCCAGCCTTCCATCAGCACCCGCGCGCTGCGGCTCATGATGGCTTTGGTGACCGTCCACTGTCCGCCCTCCCCACTGGCCTCGGCGCCCACCCGCAAGGTCCCGGAGGGGTGGCCGAAGCGCACTGCACTACGCGCGCCGCCGCCGGCTGCAAGGTTCACCAGCGTGCCCGGAATCGCCGCGGCCGTGCCGATGGCCACTGCCGCAGTGCCCATCATGGCGTGGTGCAACTTACCCATCGACAACGCCCGCACCAGCAGGTCGACATCCTCGGCCTTCACGGGTTTGCCGCTGGAGGCCGTGTACGAGGCTGGCGCTGCGACAAACGCCACTTTTGGCGTGTGCTGCCGCCCAGCAGCCTGGTCGATGTGCTCGATCAGGCCCATGCGCACCGCGCCATAGGCGCGAATCGTCTCAAACCGCGCCAGCGCCGCTGGGTCACTGTTGATGGCGTCCTGCAGTTCGGTGCCGGTGTAGCCGATATCGGCAGCATTGACGAAGATGGTCGGGATGCCGGCATTGATCAGCGTCGCCTTGAAGGTGCCAATACCCGGCACTTCCAGCTCATCCACCAAGTTGCCCGTGGGGAACATCGCGCCTCCGCCGTCACCTTCATCGGCGGCCGGGTCGAGGAACTCCAATTGCACTTCGGCGGCCGGAAACGTCACGCCATCCAGTTCGAAATCACCCGTTTCCTGTACCTCACCATTCGTGATGGGCACATGGGCAATGATGGTCTTGCCGATATTGGCCTGCCAGATGCGTACCGTGGCAATGCCATCACGCGGAATGCGCCCGGCATCGACAAGGCCGTTGCTGATGGCGAACGAACCCACGGCAGCGGACAGGTTGCCGCAGTTGCCACTCCAGTCGACGAAGGCGCTGTCGATGGACACTTGGCCGAACAGGTAATCAATGTCGTGGCCGGGCTTGCTGGCGGGGGCTACGATGACCGTCTTGCTGGTGCTGGAGGTCGCGCCGCCCATGCCGTCGATCTGCTTGGCGTAGGGGTCGGGGCTGCCGATGACACGCAGCAGCAGCGCATCGCGGGCCGGGCCCTTGGTTTGCGCCGCTGGCGGAAGGTCTTGCAGGCGGAAGAATACGCCTTTGCTGGTGCCGCCACGCATATAGGTGGCGGGGATGCGGATTTGCGGCACATGGCTCATGTTGAGTGTTCCTTTGCGCAGGAGCGGGCCTGCCCGCCCCCACAAATGGCTATTAGGCTGTGCCTTCCAGGAAGTCCTGGGCAAAGCGCTGCAGCACCCCGCCCGCCTCGTAGATCGACACCTCTTCGGCGGTATCCAGACGGCAGGTCACCGGCACCTCGACGCGCTCACCGTTGCGCCGGGTGACCAGCAACGTCAGGGTCGCACGCGGTGTGCGCTCACCGACTACGTCGTAGGTTTCGCTGCCATCGAGCTGCAAGGTATTGCGGTCGGTGCCCGGCTTGAACTCCAGCGGCAGCACGCCCATACCCACCAGGTTGGTGCGGTGAATGCGCTCGAAACCTTCGGCGGCAATCGCCTCGACACCCGCCAGGCGCACACCCTTGGCGGCCCAGTCGCGTGAAGACCCCTGCCCGTAGTCGGCGCCGGCAATGATGATCAGCGGCTGCTTGCGCGCCATGTAGGTCTCGATGGCCTCCCACATGCGCGTCACCTGCCCTTCAGGCTCGATACGCGCCAGCGAGCCTTGCTGCACCTTGCCTTGGGCGTCACGCACCATCTCGTTGAACAGCTTGGGGTTGGCGAACGTGGCGCGCTGGGCGGTCAGGTGGTCACCACGGTGGGTGGCGTAGGAGTTGAAGTCCTCTTCCGGCAGGCCCATTTTCGCCAGGTATTCCCCGGCAGCGCTGTCCAGCATGATGGCGTTGGAGGGCGACAGGTGGTCGGTGGTGATGTTGTCCGGCAGCACCGCCAGCGGGCGCATGCCACGCAGCGTGCGCTCGCCGGCAAGGGCGCCTTCCCAGTACGGCGGGCGGCGAATGTAGGTACTCATCGGGCGCCAGTCATACAACGGCGCCACTTTCGGCCCAGTGTCCTCCTCGATGGTGAACATCGGGATGTACACCTGGCGGAACTGCTCGGGCTTGACCGAAGCGCGCACCACGGCGTCGATCTCGGCGTCGCTGGGCCAAATGTCCTTGAGGCGAATTTCCTTGCCATCGACCACACCCAGCACGTCCTTTTCGATATCGAAACGGATGGTGCCGGCAATCGCATAGGCCACTACCAGCGGCGGCGAGGCCAAAAACGCCTGCTTGGCGTAAGGGTGGATGCGCCCGTCGAAGTTGCGGTTGCCCGACAGCACGGCGGTGGCGTACAGGTCGCGGTCGATGATTTCCTGCTGGATCGCCGGGTCCAGCGCCCCGGACATGCCGTTGCAGGTGGTGCAGGCGAAGGCGACGATGCCAAAGCCCAACTGTTCCAGCTCCTGCTCCAGGCCCGCTTCCTTGAGGTACAGCTGCACGGTCTTGGAGCCCGGCGCCAGCGACGACTTGACCCATGGCTTGCGGGTCAGCCCAAGCTGGTTGGCATTGCGCGCAATCAGGCCGGCGGCGATGACGTTGCGCGGGTTGCTGGTGTTGGTGCAACTGGTAATTGCCGCGATGATCACCGCGCCGTCGGGCATCTGCCCCGGCACCTCCTGCCACTGGCCGGCAATGCCCTTGGCAGCAAGGTCGGTCGTGGCAACCCGCGCATGGGGGTTGGAGGGGCCGGCCATGTTGCGCACCACGCTACCCAGGTCGAAGCTCAGAGTACGCTCGTATTCGGCGTTGGCCAGGCTGTCGGCCCACAGGCCAGCCGCCTTGGCATAGGCCTCGACCAGTTGCACCTGGGCATCGTCACGCCCGGTCAGGGTGAGGTAGTCCAGTGTTTGCTGGTCAATGGCGAACATTGCCGCCGTGGCGCCGTATTCCGGGGCCATGTTGGAAATAGTGGCGCGGTCGCCCAGGGTCAGCGCGCTGGCGCCGGCGCCATGGAACTCAAGCCAGGCCCCGACCACCTTCTGCTTGCGCAGGAATTCGGTCAGCGCCAGCACCAGGTCGGTGGCGGTGATGTTCGGCGCCAGGCGGCCGGTCAGCTCGACGCCAATGATTTCTGGCAGGCGCATCCACGAGGCGCGGCCAAGCATGACGTTTTCCGCTTCCAGGCCACCGACACCAATGGCGATCACGCCCAGCGCATCGACATGCGGGGTGTGGCTGTCGGTGCCGACGCAGGTGTCCGGGTAGGCCACGCCCTGGTCGCTGTGGATGACCGGCGACATTTTTTCCAGGTTGATCTGGTGCATGATGCCGTTGCCCGGCTGGATCACATCGACGTTCTTGAACGCCTGCTTGGTCCAGTTGATGAAATGGAAACGGTCTTCGTTGCGCCGGTCTTCGATGGCGCGGTTCTTGGCGAAGGCCTGCGGGTCGTAGCCGCCGCATTCGACGGCCAGGGAGTGATCGACAATCAGTTGCACCGGCACGACCGGGTTGACCTGGGCCGGGTCGCCGCCTTTGTCGGCGATGGCGTCACGCAGGCCGGCAAGGTCTACAAGCGCGGTCTGGCCAAGAATGTCATGGCACACCACACGCGCCGGGAACCATGGGAAATCGAGATCGCGCTTGCGCTCGATCAACTGGCCCAGGGAGGCGTCGAGGGTGGCGGGGTTGCAGCGGCGCACCAGGTTTTCGGCGAGCACGCGCGCGGTATAGGGCAGCCGGTCGTAGGCGCCTGGCTGGATGGCCTCAATGGCGGCGCGGGCATCGAAATAGTCCAGGGCGGTGCCTGGCAGGAGCTTGCGGTAGGCGCTGTTCATATAGTTATCAGACTCGGTCACGGTATTCAGTATGCAGGCCTGGCCACTGGGGGCGCTGCGCGCCCCTTTCGCGACACAAGGCCGCTCCTACAGAAAAGCGCGCCCCCTGTAGGAGCGGCCTTGTGTCGCGAAAGGGCTGCAAAGCAGCCCCCAGCGCCCGGTGACTCAACGCTGCTCGATCGGCACGAACTTGCGCTGCTCGACGCCTGTATATTCGGCACTCGGGCGGATGATGCGGTTGTTGGCGCGCTGCTCGAACACGTGGGCGGCCCAGCCGGTCAGGCGCGAGCAGACGAAGATCGGCGTGAACAGCTCGGTCGGGATGCCCATGAAGTGGTACGCCGAGGCGTGGTAGAAGTCAGCATTGGGGAACAGGCGTTTCTGCTCCCACATGGTCTTGTCGATGGCCTCGGAGACCGGGTACAGCACCGTGTCACCCGCCTCATCGGCAAGCTGCCTGGCCCAGCCCTTGATAACCTCGTTGCGTGGGTCGGACTCTTTGTAGATGGCATGGCCGAAGCCCATGATCTTGTCCTTGCGCTCCAGCATGCGCAGCAGCTCGGCGGTGGCCTCCTGCGGGCTGCTGAAGCGCTCGATCAGCGCCATTGCCGCCTCGTTGGCGCCGCCATGCAACGGGCCGCGCAGCGAGCCGATGGCAGCGGTGATGCACGAATACAGGTCCGACAAGGTCGAGGCACAAACCCGGGCGGTGAAGGTCGAGGCGTTGAATTCGTGCTCGGCATACAGAATCAGCGAGACGTTCATCACCTTGACGTGCAGGCCGCTGGGCTTCTTGCCGTGCAGCAGGTGCAGGAAGTGGCCACCCAAGGTGTCCTCGTCGCTGCTGCAATCGATGCGCACGCCATGGTGGCTGAAGCGGTACCAGTAGCACATCACTGCCGGGAACAGCGCCAGCAGGCGATCGGTCTTGTCGCGCTGGGTGTCGAAGGTGAGCTCGGGCTCCAGGGTGCCCAGCATCGAGCAGCCAGTGCGCATCACATCCATCGGGTGGGCATCGCGCGGGATGCGCTCCAGCACTTCTTTCAGCGCCTGGGGCAATTGGCGCAGGCCTTTGAGCTTGTGCTTGTAGTCGGCCAGTTCCGCAGCGCTTGGCAGCTCGCCATACAGCAATAGATAGGCGACTTCCTCAAACTCGGCAGCGGCGGCCAGATCGCGTACGTCATAGCCACGGTAGGTCAGGCCGGCACCAGCCTGGCCGACGGTCGACAGCGCCGTCTGCCCGGCCACCTGGCCACGCAGGCCTGCGCCACTGAGTACTTTTGCTTCGGCCATGGGGTTTCTCCTTTCTTGAATTTGTTATGAAGTCTTTCTGGCTGATTCGGTGCGGCCCCGCGAAGGGCCCGCACCGGCATTCACTCAACCTTTCTTCTGCGCAAACAACGCATCGAGGCTCTGCTCGAACGCGTGATAACCAATGGCGTCGTACAGCTCCATGCGGGTCTGCATGGTGTCGATCACGTTCTGCTGCGTGCCGTCACGGCGCAGCGCGGTGTAGACGTTCTCGGCTGCCTTGTTCATGGCGCGGAAGGCCGACAGCGGGTACAGCACCAGCGACACGTCAACCGAAGCCAACTGCTCGGTGGTGTACAGCGGCGTTGCACCAAATTCGGTGATATTGGCCAGGATCGGCGCCTTCACCCGCTCGGCGAAGGTCTTGTACATGGCAAGTTCGGTGATCGCTTCGGGGAAGATCATGTCGGCGCCGGCTTCGACGCAGGCCGCCGCACGGTCCAGCGCGGCATTCAGGCCCTCTACCGCCAGGGCGTCGGTGCGCGCCATGATGACGAAGCTGTCGTCGCTACGGGCATCCACCGCCGCCTTGATGCGGTCGACCATCTCCTGCTGCGAGACGATTTCTTTGTTGGGGCGGTGGCCGCAGCGCTTGGCGCCCACCTGGTCCTCGATATGAATGGCTGCCGCGCCGAACTTGCACATCGAACGGACAGTGCGCGCCACGTTGAACGCCGAAGCGCCAAAGCCGGTATCGACATCCACCAGCAATGGCAAGTCGCAGACATCGGTGATGCGCCGCACATCGGTGAGCACGTCGTCGAGGTTGCTGATGCCCAGGTCAGGCAGGCCCAGCGAGCCTGCGGCTACGCCACCACCAGACAGGTAGATGGCCTTGAACCCGGCGCGCTTGGCCAGCAATGCATGGTTGGCGTTGATCGTACCGACCACCTGCAACGGATGTTCGGCGGCGACCGCCTCGCGAAAGCGTTGGCCGGGCGTGCTCTTGACTGTCATGAATCACCTCGTGGGCTATTGTTGTCGGTGCCTTGAAAGTGGCGTTCGATATTGCACCTGGACGCGCCGATATGGCGGCGCATCAGCAGTTCTGCCAGTTCGCCGTCACGCCCCTCGATGGCATCGAGAATGCGGTGGTGCTCGGCGAACGCCTGGCGGGGCCGGTTGGGGGTGCTGGAAAACTGGATGCGGTACATGCGCACCAGTTGGTACAGCTCGCCGCACAGCATTTTGTAGAGGGTCTGGTTGCCGCTGCCCTGGATGATCCGGTAATGGAAGTCGTAGTCGCCTTCCTGCTGGTAATAGCCCTGCCCGGCCTGGAACGCGGCGTCGCGCTCATGGGTATCGAGCACATGGCGCAGCTCGTCGATAGCGGCCTGGCTCATGCGCTCGGCGGCCAGCCGGCAGGCCATGCCTTCAAGCGATTCGCGGATTTCGTACAGTTCGATCAGCTCGGCATGGCTCAGTGAAACCACCCGCGCGCCGACGTGGGGCACGCGCACCAACAGGCGCTGGCCTTCGAGGCGGTGAATGGCCTCGCGCAGCGGGCCGCGGCTGATGCCGTAGGTGCGGGCAAGCTCAGGTTCGGAGATTTTGCTGCCCGGGGCGATCTCGCCTTTGACGATGGCAGCCTGGATGCGCCGGAAGACGTTCTCAGAGAGGGTCTCGGTTTCGTCCTGCATCAGTGCGGTAACGGGGGCTGCTTCGAGCATGATTGTCGACACCTTTTGAATCCTTGCTGGCAAAACTAGCTAACTAGAGGCCGTCAGTCAAAGACAAAAAGCATATTGTCGACAATCGTCTAATAACGAACTTACCCCGCCTACCTGCGGTCAGATCGCGGACGCGCTGGCGCCGGCACATCGGCGTGATAGAATGCCGCGCTCCTTTGCGAGCACGGATAGCGTGACTGTCGTCGTTTCATACTGTCGACAGCCCTAAAAAGGATGCTTGGCCAGTCGCCTTGCCCAGAAACCCGCACAGCAACGCGCCAGGATTATGAGACTGATACCCGCTCCACTGCTGCTCTGCCTTGCTCTGCTGCCGGCCTTTGCCCCGGCTGCGGAAAAAACCGTCTATGGCCTGAACGAGTACGCCCGCCTGGGCGACCTGGACCTTGAAGTGGCGGCCAAGCTCGACACCGGCGCCAAGACCGCCTCGCTCAGTGCCCGCGACATCAAGCGCTTCAAGCGCAACGGCGAAAGCTGGGTGCGCTTCTATCTGGCCATCGACGCCGCACACAAGCACCCCATCGAACGCCCCTTGGCCCGTGTCAGCAAGATCAAACGCCGCGCCGGGGACTACGACGCCGAATCGGGCAAGGCCTACACTGCCCGCCCGGTCATCGAACTCGACATCTGCATGGGCCAGACCCGCCGCACCATCGAGGTCAACCTCACCGACCGCAGCGCGTTCCAGTTCCCGCTGCTGATCGGCTCCGAGGCCCTCAAGCACATGGATGCGCTGGTCGACCCAAGCCTAAAATACGCGGCCGGCAAACCTGCCTGCGCCACCGAAGCTCCCAAAGCAGAGTAATCCCGATGCGCTCTCTTACCCTCCACCTGAAAGTCCTGATCACCGTACTGGTGCTGCTGGGCGTTGCCATTACGGCCTATCAGATCTTTGCTCTGGGCATCCCGGTGACCGAAGACGAAACCGACGACCTGTGGAACATCGACGCCAAGGTCGAGTTCGTCGCCAGTTCCAAGGACCCGGTCAAGGTGCAGATGTTCGTGCCGCCGTTGAACCGCGACTACGTCAGCCTCAACGAGAGCTTCATCTCCAACAACTATGGTGTCAGCATCAACCGCGCCGATGGCAACCGCAAGGTCACCTGGTCGGCACGTCGCGCCAGCGGCAACCAGACGCTGTACTACCGCCTGGTGCTGACCAAACGCTACAGCACCGAAAAAACCAAGATCAAAGGCCCGACCTTCCGCGACAGCCAGGCCGTCGAGGGCCCCGAGAAGATCGCCGCCGAAGCACTGATGGCGCCTATCCGCCAGCATTCGGCCGACGTCGAGACTTTTGTCGGCGAGACCATCAAGCGCGTCAACAACCTCAACGACGACAACGTCAAGCTGCTGCTGGCCGGTGACACTTCGTCGATGAAAAAAGCCCAGGTCATCGACCTGCTGCTGTCGATTGCCCACGTGCCGCTGGAAAAGGTCCACACCATTCGCCTGGTCGCCGACACCCCGCAAACCCCTGAGCTGTGGCTGCGCAGCTTCAATGGCAACGACTGGCTGTACTTCAACCCGGACACCGGCGAGCAGGGCCTGCCAAACGACCGCCTGCTGTGGTGGACCGGCGATGACAACCTGATCAGCGTCGATGGCGGCAAGAAAGCCAGCGTGACCTTCAGCATGAACAACAGCGAGATGAACGCCATCCGCCTGGCCAAACTGACCGACGAGAACACTGACGCCGACTTCCTGGAATACTCGCTGTACGGCCTGCCGCTGCAGACTCAGCAGACCTTCATGATCATGGTGATGATCCCGATCGGCGTGCTAGTGATCCTGGTGCTGCGCAACCTGATCGGCATCCAGACCCTGGGTACCTTCACGCCGGTGCTGATCGCCCTGGCCTTCCGTGAAACCCAGCTGGGCTTCGGCATCGTGCTGTTCACGGTGATTACCGCGCTGGGGCTGTCGCTACGCTCCTACCTTGAACACCTGAAGTTGCAGATGCTGCCGCGCCTGTCGGTGGTGCTGACCTTCGTGGTGGTGCTGATTGCCGCCATCAGCCTGTTCAGCCACAAGCTGGGCCTGGAGCGTGGGCTGTCGGTTGCACTGTTCCCGATGGTGATTCTGACCATGACCATCGAACGCCTGTCGATCACCTGGGAAGAACGTGGTGGCGGCCATGCCATGAAAGTGGCTATCGGCACCCTGTTCGCCGCATCCCTGGCGCACCTGCTGATGACCGTGCCAGAGGCTGTGTACTTCGTGTTCACCTTCCCGGCTGTGCTGCTGATCCTGGTGGGCTTCATGCTGGCGATGGGCCGCTACCGTGGCTACCGCCTGACCGAGCTCGTGCGCTTCAAGGCATTCCTGAAGAAGGCTGACGCCTGATGTTCGGACTGATCAAGACGTGGAAGGCCCTGGAAGCCCGGGGCATCATGGGCATCAACCGGCGCAACGCGGACTACGTCCTCAAGTACAACAAGCGCAACCTGTACCCGATCGTCGACGACAAGATCATCACCAAGGAGCGCGCGCTGGCGGCCGGCATTCATGTGCCGGAAATGTACGGCGTGATCGAGACCGAAAAGCAGATCGACAAGCTCGACGAGATCATTGGTGGGCGCAGCGACTTCGTCATCAAGCCGGCCCAGGGCGCCGGCGGTGACGGCATCCTGGTGATCGCCGACCGTTTCGAGGACCGCTACCGCACGGTGTCGGGCAAGATCATCAGCCACGAGGAAATCGAGCACCAGATTTCCAGCATCCTCACCGGCCTGTATTCACTTGGTGGGCACCGCGACCGCGCGCTGATCGAGTACCGCGTCACGCCCGACCAGATCTTCAAGAGCATCAGCTATGAAGGCGTGCCGGACATCCGCATCATCGTGCTGATGGGTTACCCGGTGATGGCCATGTTGCGCCTGCCGACCCGCCAATCCGGCGGCAAGGCCAACCTGCACCAGGGCGCCATCGGCGTGGGTGTGGACCTTGCCACTGGCGTGACCTTGCGCGGCACCTGGCTGAACAAGATCATCAGCAAGCACCCAGACACCACTAACGCGGTGGACGGCGTGCAGTTGCCGAACTGGGACGGCTTCATGAAGCTTGCCGCCAACTGCTACGAGCTGTGCGGCCTGGGCTACATCGGTGTGGATATGGTGCTGGACCAGGACAAAGGGCCGCTGATCCTTGAACTGAACGCCCGCCCCGGCCTGAACATCCAGATCGCCAACGACTGCGGCCTGACCCAACGCACCCACGCTATCGAGGCGCATATCGAAATGCTGGCCAAGGAAGGGCGCAGCGAAGATGCCGAGCAGCGGGTCAAGGTGGCTCAGGGCCTGTTCGGCCACGTCGTGCCGCACTGATAGCCGGTTACGCTCTCTCTGTAGGAGCGGCCTCGTGTCGCGAAAGGGCCGCTATGCGGCCCCGGCGATACCCGCTAGAGGCAAAAATCCAAGGGGGCGCTTCGCACCCCATTCGCGGCACAAGGCCGCTCCTACACGCTCAGCGTGATCGCTGGCATGCAAATGTCGCCCCAGCGCTAGGCGCATTTCCTACACAGGTCTACAATCGCGCTCCTTGCTTTTTCATCGCCGTCCATTCTGATGCCGACCTGTACGCTCCATCCCCTGCCCTACCAAGCCGACCCCGCCCACTACTTCGCACGCCTGCGCAGTGAACCGGGGGCGATCCTGCTCGACAGCGCCCGCCCCGGCGCCGAGCGCGGTCGTTTCGACCTGCTCAGCGCCTGGCCCCTGCAACAGTTGCAGGCACAAACGGGCGAAGCTGGCCGCGACTACCTGCAGCGCCTGCGCCAGGCGCTGACTGCATTGGGCGAGGCGCAGTTGCCGGATGCAATCGAGCTGCCATTCGCAGGTGGCCTGATCGGGTACTTGAGCTACGACTTCGGCCGCCGCCTGGAGCAATTACCAGCGCTGGCCACGGACGACCTAGGCTTGCCCGATGCGCAGCTTGGCCTGTACGCCTGGGCGCTGGTGTCGGACCACCAGCTACAGACCAGCCAGCTGGTATTCCACCCAGCGCTCAGCGAAGCCGAACGCCTGCGCCTGATCACGCTTTTCAGCGCCGAACACCTGCCCGAACGCACGGCATTCAGCCTGCTGGCGCCGATGGCGGGCGACCTGACTGCCGAGCAGTACCGTACGGCATTCGACCAGGTGCAGCACTACATCCAGGCCGGCGATTGCTACCAGATCAACCTCACACAACGCTTTCGCGCGCCCTGCCAGGGTGACCCCTGGCATGCCTATCAGGCCCTGCGTGCTGCCTGCCCCACACCCTTCTCGGGTTATCAGCAGCTGGGTAATGGCGCTGCGATACTGAGTTTTTCACCCGAGCGTTTCGTGCGCGTCAGCCAGGGCGAGGTAGAAACCCGGCCAATCAAGGGCACCCGCCCACGCGCCCAAGACCCGGACGAGGACGCCCGCAACGCGGCTCAGTTGCTGGCCAGCCCCAAGGACCGCTCGGAAAACCTGATGATCGTCGACTTGTTGCGCAACGACATCGGCCGCACCTGCCAGATCGGTTCGGTCAAGGTGCCGGAGCTGTTCAGCCTGGAAAGCTACCCCAACGTCCACCACCTGGTCAGCAGCATCACCGGCCGCCTGGCGCCAGGCAAGGACGCACTGACACTGATCGGCGACAGCTTCCCCGGTGGCTCGATCACCGGCGCGCCGAAGATCCGCGCCATGCAGATCATCGACGAACTCGAGCCAACCCGCCGCGCCCTGTACTGCGGCTCGTTGCTGTATGTGGATGTGCGCGGCGAAATGGACAGCTCCATTGCCATCCGCAGCCTGCTGATCAAAGAGGGGCACGTCAGTTGCTGGGGCGGCGGCGCTGTGGTGGCTGATTCCAGCTGGCAGGCCGAGTACGAAGAGTCTATTGCCAAGGTGCGGGTACTGATGGAGACGCTGCAGGGCTTGTAAGCGCCTGCGCAGCTGCCCGTGGGCCCGCCATTTTTTGTTACCATCTGCGCACTACGAGCGCACAGCGCCACTCACCCGATGGAAACCGCCTGATGAGCCAACCCTTCGACGTCGCCGCCCTGGCCGCGACCTATGCCAGCAAATCCCCGCAGGAGATCCTCAAGCTCGCCTTCGAGCATTTCGGCGACGACCTGTGGATTTCCTTCAGCGGCGCCGAGGATGTGGTGCTGGTGGACATGGCCTGGAAACTCAACAAACAGGTCAAGGTGTTCAGCCTCGACACCGGGCGCCTGCACCCGAAAACCTACCGTTTCATTGACCAGGTGCGCGAGCAGTACAACCTGCCTATCGAGCTGCTCAGCCCAGACCGCGACAAACTCGACCCGTTCGTCAAGGAAAAGGGCCTGTTCAGCTTCTACAAGGACGGCCACGGCGAGTGCTGCGGCATTCGCAAGATCGAACCGTTGCGCCGCAAGCTTGCGACCGTCAGCGCCTGGGCCACTGGCCAGCGCCGCGACCAGAGCCCCGGCACCCGCAGCCAGGTAGCGGCACTGGAAATCGACACTGCGTTTTCCTCCCCAGAGCACACCCTGTACAAGTTCAACCCGCTGGCGCAGATGAGCAGCGAGGAAGTCTGGGGTTACATCCGCATGCTTGAGCTGCCATTCAATGCACTGCACGAGCGGGGCTTCATCAGCATCGGCTGCGAGCCCTGCACGCGCCCGGTATTACCGCGCCAGCATGAGCGTGAAGGGCGGTGGTGGTGGGAAGAAGCGACGCAGAAAGAATGCGGGCTGCATGCCGGCAATTTGATCAGCAAAGCGTAAAGAAAGCGGGGCCGCTTTGCGGCCCTTGGCGGCACAAGGCCGCTCCTGTACAGCGCGCGCTGGATCAGTGCACGGGCAGTTCGACGCCTTCGAACAGCTCTTCAAGCTCTTGTTTGTTGTGGCACTGGATGGCCTTGGCCATCACTTCACGGGTCAGGTGCGGGGCGAATTTCTCGATGAAATCGCACATGAAACCACGCAGGAAAGTGCCGCGACGGAAGCCGATCTTGGTGATGCTGGCCTCGAACAGCTCGCTGGCATCCAGGCACACCAGGTCGCTGTCCAGCTTGGGATCGACCGCCATCTTGGCCACGATACCAACACCCAGCCCCAGACGCACATAAGTCTTGATCACGTCGGCATCGGCTGCGGTGAACACCACCTTGGGGGTCAGGCCGCGGTGGTTGAAAGCCTCGTCGAGCTTGGAGCGTCCGGTGAAGCCGAATACATAGGTAACAATCGGGTATTCGGCGACCGCTTCCAGGGTGAGCTTGGGCAGCTTGGTCAGCGGGTGGCCTTGCGGCACCACCACGCAACGGTTCCACTTGTAGCACGGCATCATGATCAGGTCGCCGAACAGCTCCAGCGCCTCGGTGGCGATGGCAAAATCGACAGTGCCGTCAGCCGCCATTTCGGCAATCTGCATGGGCGAACCCTGGTGCATGTGCAGGGACACATCCGGGTACTGCTTGATGAAATTGCTGATCACCGGCGGCAGCGCATAGCGCGCCTGAGTGTGAGTGGTGGCAATGGACAGCGTGCCCTTTTTCTCGTTGGAGAATTCCTGGGCGATCTGCTTGATGCTCTCGACCTTGCGCAGGATTTCGCCAGCGGTCGTGATAATGCGCTCACCCGCCGGGGTGACACGGGTCAGGTGCTTGCCGCTACGGGCAAAAACCTCGACGCCCAGCTCGTCTTCGAGCAGGCGGATCTGCTTGCTGATGCCAGGCTGGGAGGTATAAAGGCTTTGCGCCGTCGCCGAAACGTTGAGGTCATGGTGCGCCACTTCCCAGATGTAGCGCAGTTGTTGAAGCTTCATAGATATCCCTCAAAGACGGTGAGTCACCGGCAGCTGGCCGCGACGAGTTATAACTATATTAGTGGCTCCGGCAATAAATCTAGAACTATTTTGTTACGACTGCGCTCGGCGGCCTACCGGCTTTGTCACAGCTTCCTGCGCCCCAGGTGCTGCGCCAGAGGCACCATGTACACCGGCACCGGCGACAGTTGCAGCAACCTCACGGCTGTCCTGCCAATCGGCACATCCACCCCTGCCCCTGCGGCGTGGCTGCCAAAAATCAACAGGTCGACTTGCAGCCGCTGCGCCTGATCAAGGATGACTTGGGCCGGGTCGCCCTGGCGCACGCGCACCGCACGGATCAGGGCAAGGTCGGCCACCTCGCCGAGTTCATCGCGGAAGTTTTCCAGGACACGCTGCTCGATATTGGCCATGACCGTGTTCACCCCCTCACTATGCAGGGCGTCGAGGGTCTGCTCGTCAAGGTAGCTTTGCAGCAGGGACTCGGCGAACTGGCCCATGGGCTCGACAGCGTGGATCACATACAGCTCTGCATTGAAAGTCCGCGCCAGGGCAAGCGCGTGCTGCAAGACAAAAGGCGCGTACACACCGAGGTCGGTTGCGTACAGCATGGAACGGATCATTCGACCTCCTCGACTGCCGTTTCGGCAGAGCAAGGTTCAGCTTAGCAGCGCCTTTGGCCCTCGCCTGGCCGTCCGGCGCGGCCATTCTCAGTTGGGCTGACTGCGCCGGTCCATGAACGCCAGCGACTGATACAACGCCTGCATGCGTGGCAGTTGGCAGCCGGCAGCAGCGGCCCGTTTGAGGGGCTCGGCGTAGATTGCTTGCAACTCCAGTGGGCGCTGCTGGGTGTGGTCGTGGTACATGCTCGGCCAATAATCGGGCATCTGTTCGGTGACACGGAGCAGGTGCGCGGCGTAGCCGTCGGGCAGCACCTGGCCACAGGCCTTGGCGCCCTCGACCACTTCAGCCATCAGCGCCTCAATTAGGGCGCGGCTGTCGGGGTCGGCCATCAACGGCGTCGTACTGGCTTGGAGCAGCACCGAAAGGCCGTTGTAGGGCACATTCCACACAAGCTTCTGCCAACGCGCCTGGTCGAGGTTGGCCATGGCCTGCGAATCAATGCCCGCAGCACGGAACAACCCGGCACCTTCCTCAACCACCTGCTCGGCATCGGCGCCGCCCGGGCCGCTGTGGTAGCCCAGGTTGACCGCCCCGAGTGCCTGGTGACGAATGTCCCCGGGGCCCTGGCGGTTGACGCAAATGAAGCACAAACCGCCGAGCAGATGCAGGTCGGCACGCAATGCCGGGCGCAATTGCTCCTCGACCCCCAGGCCGTTCTGCAGCAGCACTACCTTGGCATCGGGGGCCGCCGCTTGCACGATAAGTGGTGCCAACTGTTCATTGCTGGTGGCTTTGGCGCCCACCAGCAACCAGTTGCAGGGCGGCATGTCGGCGGCGTTGGCATAGGCGTTGACTGGCATGTACACCTGGCCGTGCACGGCGCTGTCGACCCTGATGCCATGCTCGCGCACGGCCTGGTACTCACTGCGTAGCAAGAAGTGCACGTCGAAGCCGGCGCGGGCCAGCATCAGCCCGTAGAAACCACCAATGGCACCTGTGCCAATGATGCCAATGCGAGTGCTGCGAGGGTCCATGTTTTTCTCCTGCGTCATTCGTCCGTTTTTCTACACCTAAATCAGCCGGTTTTCGAGCCCTCACTATACTGGCCATTAACAATGGTCAAATAATCGACACGGAGTCGAGCATGCCCCGATACCTGGCCCATCCTGACGACATTCCGGTCGAACTTACCTTTCGTCATTCCTCCAGCCTGTACCGCCGCCATTTGCATACCCAGGGGCTGGGTGGCATCGCCTGCCTGCAAGCACGCGCCTACCGCCGCGGCACGGCGGTCGAGGTGCTGATTCCGTCGCTAGGGGTGGACGCCCGCTACCCCGGCTACGTTGCCTGGTGCCAGCGCCTGGACGTGGGGTACCGGGTGGGCGTGGCGTTCACTGACAGCGAGACACTGTTTGGTGCACGCATGGGCGAGCAGGTCTGCCAAATTCACCATTACTGCCAGTTGCACGCCAGCGGCCAGCTTGGCGACAGCGCCACGCAACAGCTCGCGGCGCAGTGGGTCACCCTCAATGCCGAGGCATTTTCCGAGGCCAGCCTGCGCGCCGGCCCCGTCTGAAACCCTAATTGTCGGCAAAAACCCCATGCCGACGGGACGCCGCCCATTGTCGCACTCCCGCTAACGCGCTAAGGTTCGGCCTCCCCGCTGCGAACAATCTGCTGCTGGGCCGCACGGGGATCGCTGGCGGCCGGCACCCGTGACCTGACGAGTAACACGATGGCTGATTTACAGATCGATGACCTTAACGTTGCCTCCAACGAGACTTTGATCACCCCCGATCAGCTCAAGAAGGAAATCCCCCTCAGCACCAAGGCCCTGCAAAGCGTGACTGCTGGCCGCGAAGTGGTGCGCAATATCCTCGACGGCAAGGACCATCGCCTGTTCGTGGTGGTAGGCCCCTGCTCCATTCATGACATCAAGGCCGCCCACGAGTACGCCGACCGCCTGAAAGTCCTGGCCGAGGAAGTTTCCGACACCCTGTACCTGGTCATGCGCGTGTACTTCGAAAAGCCGCGCACCACCGTAGGCTGGAAGGGCCTGATCAACGACCCGTACCTGGATGACTCGTTCAAGATCCAGGATGGCCTGCACATCGGTCGCCAACTGCTGCTGGACCTTGCCGAAAAAGGCCTGGCCACCGCCACCGAAGCACTCGACCCGATCTCCCCGCAGTACCTGCAGGACCTGATCAGCTGGTCGGCCATCGGCGCACGCACCACCGAATCGCAAACCCACCGCGAAATGGCATCCGGCCTGTCCTCGGCGGTCGGTTTCAAGAACGGCACCGACGGCGGCCTGACCGTTGCCATCAACGCCTTGCAGTCGGTGTCCAAGCCGCACCGCTTCCTTGGCATCAACCAGGAAGGCGGCGTGTCGATCGTGACCACCAAGGGCAACGCCTACGGGCACGTGGTATTGCGCGGTGGCAACGGCAAACCCAACTATGATTCGGTCAGCGTCGCGCTCTGCGAGCAGGACCTGGCCAAAGCCAAGATCAAGCCGAACATCATGGTCGACTGCAGCCACGCGAACTCCAACAAGGACCCGGCGCTGCAACCGCTGGTGATGGAAAACGTCGCCAACCAGATCCTCGAAGGCAACCAGTCGATCATCGGCCTGATGGTAGAAAGCCACCTGAACTGGGGCTGCCAGGCGATCCCGAAAAACCTCGACGAGCTGCAGTACGGCGTTTCGGTTACCGATGCCTGCATCGATTGGGCTGCCACCGAGAAAGCCCTGCGCAGCATGCGCGCCAAGCTCAAGGACGTACTGCCTAACCGCCAGCGCGGCTGAGGCTATACGCAGACACGAAAACGCCGGGCAAATGCCCGGCGTTTTCGTGTCTGCAATGCCTTCAGGCTTTGCTTGAGTGGCGCTGCTGGCGCTCCATGTAACGCTCGACGTAGGAGCACGATGGGATCACCGTGTAGCCCATCTGCTCGGCGTACTCAAGGGCCTTTTCGGTCAGTGCGGCGGCTATCCCGCGCCCACGCAGGGCGTTCGGCACGAAGGTGCGGTAGATGTCCAGCGTCTGCTTGCCCAGGTCCATGTACGTCAGGTAGGCCCGGTGACCGTCCACATTGGTCTCGAACTGATGACCGGCCTGGTCATGGTGGATGGTCAGCGTTTCGCTCATCACTACTCCTCGCAGGTCTTCGTGGCAGACCCTTGCCTTACCGATGTGGTTTTTATCCGGCGCTAGAGCCTCTACGCCACCCTCTGGCCCTTGGACAACCCTGCCTTGTGCATCGTTCTGCCCAAGAGCACCTACAAATAGTAGGCGGCGCGAGCGGGATTGCTCAAGCAACGTCGATGAAAATGCAATGACAGGGCTTTCACAAAGAGGCTTCAGGTGTACTACAGTAGCCGGATAGTCTAAGGGCTATGACGCACAGAGACAGTTTAAGTCACCTTAAGTTCACGAAAAAAGTTCCATTGCTACAATCGCTTGCAGCGTTCGTACAGGTGGCGGCGAGATTGCCTGCAACACCCGCCGGTGGCAGGCTGCAGCCGCATTTTTTTTGCAGTTCTTGCGCTCTGTCAGTTTACTTACTACAAGTAATGGGTACTATGTACGCCGGCCAGTTTCTCTTTTCCGAGAGATGGCTCTTTAATAGAAAGTCCTTGAAGGGGAACACGATGAACAACGTTCTGAAATTCTCTGCTCTGGCTCTGGCCGCAGTTCTGGCTACCGGTTGCAGCAGCGTCTCCAAAGAAACCGAAGCTCGCCTGACCGCTACCGAAGACGCAGCAGCTCGCGCCCAAGCTCGTGCAGACGAAGCTTACCGCAAAGCTGACGACGCTCTGGCAGCTGCTCAGAAGGCTCAGCAAACTGCTGACGAAGCCAATGAGCGCGCTCTGCGTATGCTGGACAAAGCCAGCCGCAAGTAATAATCCTTACGGATTGTTAAGAAGCCGACCCACTTGTGGGTCGGCTTTTTTATTGCCCGTCGTAACCGCCAACGAAAAGGGCCTGCACTATGGCAGGCCCCGGCGCAGCGTAAAGCGGCTTACTGCAATTCGGCGGGAATGCTCGATACCACCGGCGCAGCACCGTTGCCATTGACCGGCACCGCGATTTCAACTGGCATGCCATCTTCGGCCGCCACCACATCGCGAACCATGTCCCAGTTCATGCGCAAGTTGTTGGCCAGGTCTTCACGTTTGAGCAACGCGTTGATGACCGCAGTGTGCTTGTCAACTACCGACGGATTGCCTTGGTCATCCAGCGGCGTGTGGGCTTCGAGATAGACCTTGCCAGCGCTGACACCAAACTTGTAAGGCTCGCTGATAATGCGAACGGGCGTACCCACTGGCACCATCTTCGACAGCGTCAGCACATTGTTGTTGAGCATGCGGAAACAGCCATGGCTGGTACGCATGCCAATGCCGAACTTCTTGTTCGAACCATGGATCAAGTAACCCGGTACGCCCAGGGTGAACTTGAACGGCCCCAGCGGGTTGTCCGGGCCGGCTGGCACCACAGCAGGCAGGATGTCGCCATCGGCGGCATGCTCGGCGCGAATCGAGGCAGGCGGCGTCCAGGTAGGGTTCGGGGTTTTGGCAGTGATCTTGGTATTGGCAATTGGCGAGCCCCAGCCTTCACGGCCAATACCCAACGGGAAGGTGTGCACCACGTTCTGCCCTTTCGGGTAGTAATAGAGGCGGTACTCGGCCAGGTTGATGACAATGCCTTCACGCGGGCCTGGTGGCAGAATATAACGGGTTGGTAGCACGATTTCAGTGCCAGCGCCCGGCAACCAAGGGTCGACACCGGGGTTGGCGGCGATCATTTCCAGGTAGCCCAAGTCGTTGGCGGTGCCAATGTCGGCGAAGGTGTCTTCGTACTTGGCCTTGATCACCTGCACCTGGCCGACCACGTCTTCACCGGGTGGCGGCAACGGCAGTTCCAGCGCGACAGCAGGGCCGGCCGCCAGCAAGGCGGCCAGGGAGAGGCGACGGGTGACGGCAGGAAAGCGCGGCAACATCCGGTAAATCCTTTGAAAGATCAGTCAAGACAGCGATTGTACACCCGGCCCTGAACAAGCGGGAGGCGTCGTCGGCGTGCATGCGTTTCAGATGATGAAAGGCGCCGAGAGTTCCGGCCACACCGGGCGCATGCCACGGCGCTGGGCGTCGAGAATGGCCTTGCACAGCGGGCACAGGCGCTCGTCTCGGTAGATGGCGCGCTCCACTGCCGACCAGCGCGGTTGCGCTGGCAGCAGCCCTCCGCACAGGGTGCGGTCGACCGGCACACCGAGTTCCAGCTGACGGGCAGCCAAATGCACGCGCACTTCCTGGCAGGCGAACAGGTCAAGTTGTTCGTCAGGCTCGATCAGTTGATAGGCGTACAGGGACCAGGCGGGGCGGGGCATCGGGGGCACTCGAATCGGGGGGCGCAACATTAGCCGAAAGCGGCCCCCGATAAAAGCGTCACAGCAGTGGTTTTATCGTCGGCCAGGCATTTTCCAGCAAGCGCTGCTGGGCAGCCGCTGCCGGATGCAGGCCGTCGGCTTGCATCAGTTCGGGGACACCGCCTACGCCCTCCAGAAAGAACGGCACCAGTGCGACGTTTTTCTGGCGGGCCAACTGCTCATAGACTTGGGCAAACGCCGTGGTGTAACGCTGGCCGTAGTTGGGCGGCAGGCGCATGCCCAGCAACACCACCTTGGCCCCCGCCGCGCGAGAACGGTCGATCATCGAAGCAAGATTTTGTTGCAATTGCTGTGGCGGCTGCCCGCGCAGCCCATCGTTGCCACCCAGCTCGACCACCACCAGCGCCGGCTTGTGTGCTGCAAGCAGCGCCGGCAGGCGCGCCTGGCCTCCTGCGCTGGTGTCGCCGCTGATCGAGGCATTGACCACCTGGTCATCAAAACCCTCGTCCTTCAGCCGCTGTTGCAACAAGGTAACCCACCCCTGGCGGGTATCCAGGCCAAAACCTGCGCTGATACTATCGCCGACAACCAGTACGGTTCCCGCCGTAGCCGCCTGGGCCATGCAACACAAGGCCAGGCCGGCACTCAACCACCACATTCGCATTGGATTCTCCATGGGCCCAAGCATTCTCGTTGCGCAGAACCTTAGCAAAGTGGTCCCCAGCGCGGAAGGTGACCTGACCATCCTCCATGCCCTGAGCCTGGACCTTGCCCAAGGCGACAGCCTGGCCATCGTCGGCGCCTCGGGGTCGGGCAAGTCCACCCTGCTGGGCCTGCTGGCCGGCCTGGACCGCCCAAGTGCCGGCAAGGTGATACTGGCCGGCCAGGACCTCGGCCCCCTCGATGAAGACCAGCGCGCCCGGGTGCGCGCCGAGCACGTGGGCTTTGTATTCCAGTCGTTCCAGTTGCTCGACAGCCTCAACGCCCTTGAAAACGTCATGCTGCCGCTGGAGCTGGACGGCCGCCGCGATGCCCGTGAGCACGCGCGCAGCTTGCTTGAGCGCGTAGGCCTGGGCCAACGCCTGACCCACACCCCGCGCCAGCTATCAGGCGGCGAGCAGCAACGGGTGGCGATTGCCCGCGCCTTTGCCGCGCAACCTGCCGTCTTGTTCGCCGACGAACCTACCGGCAACCTCGACAGCCATACCGGCGAGCGCATCAGCGACCTGTTGTTCGAGCTGAACCAGGAGCGCGGCACCACGCTGGTGCTGGTCACCCACGATGAACGCCTGGCGCGGCGCTGCCACCGCCAGATCCGCCTGGATGCCGGCCGCCTGGTGGCGCCCCTGGAGCCTTGATGACCCGCTTGTCTTTCCTGCGCCTGTGGGGCCTGGCCCTGCGCCAGCTGTTACGCGATATTCGCGCCAGCGAAGTGCGCGTGTTGTTCTTTGCCTTGCTGGTGGCGGTGGCGGCCAGCACGGCCATCGGCTACTTCGGCGCCCGCCTGAACGGCGCCATGCAACTGCGCGCCAGCGAATTTCTAGGCGCCGACCTGGTGCTGCAAGGCAGCGCGCCGGCCAGCGAACAGCAAATCGCCAGCGGGGCCGCGCTGAACCTGCGCCATGCCCAGGTGGTAGAGTTCACCAGCGTGGTTGGCGGCGACAACGGCATCCAACTGTCGAGCATCAAAGCCGCCGGCCAGGCCTACCCGCTGCGCGGCGAGTTGCGCAGCGCCCCTGCCCCGTTTGCCAACGAAACCCCAGGCGGCGGGCCGGCACCTGGCGAGGTGTGGGTTGAACCGCGCCTGCTGGTGGCGCTGGGCCTGTCGATTGGCGACAGCATCGATGTCGGCATGAAAAGCCTGCGCATGAGCCGCGTGCTCACCTACGAGCCGGACCGTGCCAACAACTTCTATAGCCTGACCCCGCGGGTGCTGATGAACCTGGCCGACCTTGAAGCCACCGGGGTGATTCAACCCGGCAGCCGGGTCAGCTACCGCGACCTGTGGCGCGGCGAGCCGCAGGCACTGGCTGAGTACCGCCTCAAGGCAGAACCTTCGCTGGCCGCCAACCAACGCCTGCTCGACACCCGTGATGGCAACCGCCAGATCGGCGGCGCCCTGGGCAAGGCCGAACGCTACCTGAACATGGCGAGCCTGGTGGCCGTGCTGCTGGCTGGGGTCGCCGTGGCGCTTTCGGCCAGCCGTTATGCCGCCCGGCGCCTGGATGCCAGTGCGCTGCTGCGCTGCCTTGGGTTGTCGCGGCACCAGGCGCTGGGCCTGTACTGCCTGCAACTGGCGATGCTGGGTGCGGTCGCAGCCCTGGGCGGTGCGATGCTTGGCTGGCTGGCGCAACTGGGCCTGTTCCGCCTGCTCGAAGGCCTGCTGCCGAGCCAGGTGCCGCCAGGCGGCATTACCCCGGCGCTGGCCGGCATCGGCACCGGTTTGGTGGCCCTGGCCGGCTTCGCCTTGCCGCCGCTGGCAGCCCTTGGCCGCGTACCACCGCTGCGTGTGCTGCGCCGCGACTTGCTGCCCATCCCCCCTAGCAGTTGGTTGGTGTATGGCGCCGCACTGTTTGCCCTGGGCCTGATCATGTGGCGCCTGAGCCTGGACCTTTTGCTCACCTTCGCCCTGCTGGGTGGCGGCCTGATTGCTGCGCTCGTGCTCGGCGGCCTGCTGCTGCTCGGCTTGCGTAGCCTGCGCCAATTGCTGGCCGGCGCCCCCCTGGCGTGGCGCCTGGGGCTCGGCCAGCTGCTGCGCCATCCGCTGGCCGCGGCCGGCCAGGCGCTGGCCTTTGGCCTGATTCTGCTGGCCATGGGCCTGGTTGCCCTGCTGCGTGCGGAACTGCTGGACAACTGGCAGGCGCAGTTGCCGAAGGACGCACCCAACCACTTCGCCCTGAACATCCTGCCCGACGATCGCCAGCCGTTCGCCGAGCACCTGGCCCGGATCAACGCCACGTCGGCGCCGCTGTACCCGGTGATACCGGGGCGGCTCACGCATATCAACGACGAGCCAGTGCGGCAGCTTGTAAGCAAGGAGTCCACCGGCGAGCGCGCCGTGCAGCGTGACCTCAGCCTGACCTGGGCCGCTGACTTGCCACCGGGCAACGCGCTCACCGCAGGCACTTGGTGGCAACAAGCGCCAGCCAATGACACCATCCCCGGCGTTTCGGTGGAGGCAGAACTGGCCCTGAGCCTGAAACTGCAGCTGGGCGATCTGCTGACCTTCGATATCGCGGGCCAGCAGCGCCAGGCCCGGGTCAGCAGCCTGCGCACGGTGCACTGGGACAGCTTCCAGCCAAACTTCTACATGATCTTCCAGCCGGGCACGCTGCAAGGCCTGCCCACCACCTACCTCACCAGCTTCTACCTGGCACCGGGCCATGACGCCGAAGTGGTGGCACTGTCACGGACCTTCCCGGCAGTGACCATCTTGCAGGTCGATGCCCTGCTCGCGCAGCTGCGCAGCATCCTTGCCCAGGTGACGTTGGCGGTGGAATACGTGTTGCTGTTCGTGCTGGCCGCAGGCCTTGCGGTGCTGTTCGCAGGCCTGCAGGCAACCTTGGACGAGCGCATCCGCCAAGGTGCGCTGCTGCGCGCCCTCGGCGCGGCGCGGCCGCTGTTGGTCAAAGCCAGGCGCATCGAGTTCGGGCTGCTGGGGGCGGTGAGCGGTGTACTGGCGGCGCTTGGCTGCGAGCTGATCACCTGGGCGTTGTACCGCTATGCCTTCGCCTTGCAGTGGGCACCGCACCCATGGCTGTTGCTGCTGCCGCTGGCCGGTGCCGTGCTGGTCGGTGGCGCCGGGGTAATTGGTACGCGCCGGGCGCTCAATGCCAGCCCACTGACGGTGCTGCGCGAAGGTTGAAACGCGCCAACGGCGATATATGAGCAAAGCGGCATGCTAGTCTGCCGCACTTGCCATCATCTGAAACTGTAGGAGTAAAGGTTGGCCACCAACATCATCACCCGAGAGGGCCACACTGCGCTCAAAGCAGAGCTCGACCATCTCTGGCACACCTACCGGCCCGAAATCACGCAGAAGGTCACCTGGGCTGCATCCCTTGGGGACCGCAGTGAGAATGCTGACTACCAGTACAACAAGAAGCTTTTGCGTGAGATCGATCGGCGGATCCGCTACCTGCGCAAACGCCTGGAAGACATCCGTGTCGTCGATTACTCCCCAGAACAGGAAGGACGGGTATTTTTTGGGGCTTGGGTCGAAATCGAGAATGAGGACGAAGAGCGCAAGCGGTTTCGGGTTGTGGGTTATGACGAGATCTACGGGCGCAACGACTACATTTCAATCGACTCGCCCATGGCCCGCGCCTTGCTGAAAAAAACCGAGGGTGACGAGGTTGTTGTGCAAACGCCTACGGGCGAAGCGGTTTGGTTTGTGGTGAGCATTGAGTACCCCTCATCGCCCGTCGGCGACACGCAAGCCTAAGCACCCACCTTTCAGCTAAAGCCCTCCAGCCTCATCGTGGCGCGCACCAGCCGCTGTTCTTCCTGCTCGATCTCGCGCAGGTTGTCGCGGATGCTGTTGATATGGTCTTTGGCCGCCCGCTGGGCCTGCTCTGGCAACTGCTCCATGACGGCGTGGTACAGCTTGGCGTGCTGCCGATCAATCTGGCGCTTTTGCGCCGGCCGGCAATACAGGTTGTTGACCGAGGCGAACACTGTACTGAGCGTCAGGTCGCTCAGCGTCTGCAGGGTGTGGACCAGCACCGGGTTGTGTGACGCCTCACTGATGGCCCGGTGGAAGGCATGGTCCAGCCGCGCCTGCTCCCGTGGGTCGTGCTGCTTGCTCAGCTCATGGGCTGCAACCATTTCCTCGAAGCGGCGCTTGATCAGCAGCCGGTCGATGTCTGTGGCACGCAATGCGGCCAGCCTTGCCGCCTCCCCTTCCAACAAGGCGCGCACCTCCAGCAGGTCGAACAGGGTGCGGGGTTGCGAACTGAACAGGTGCATCAAAGGCGTATTGCTGTCCCTGCCGCTGAGGTCAGCGACGTAGGAGCCACGGCCGTGCTCCGTTTGCACAATGCCCCTGCCCCGCAAGATCCTCAGCCCTTCGCGCAAGGCAGACCTGGAACAACCAAGCTTGTCGACCAGGCGCCGCTCGGAAGGCAATGCCTGGCCCACCTTGATGACGCCGTCGACGATGAGCTTCTCGATACGCTCTGCCACATGGTCTGCAACCTGTAGCCTGGCCTGCTTGACCTGCTGGACGTCATCCACGAACCACCTCCGAACTGGTAGGACCAGCTATTGGCTGGCGAGTGAGAGCCTGCCGATGCTAGCCCACGAGCCTCAGTGTTATCCACCTCGCAAAGCCTTCCTGCAAAGAAAGTGGTAGGACCAGTTTCACAGCCAGTCGACGCAGCGGCCACAAACGCAGCAGGCTCCACTGTGTTCGGTTTAATGAGCCCTGCTAAACCCCCGCTTTAGGCGTCGGGCCTGCGCAGCGCCGTGAAATAACAATAAGAACAGACGGGAGCACCATGAACATTCTCTACGACGAGCGCGTTGACGGCGTGCTACCCAAGGTCGACAGAGGCGAGTTGCTCAAGCAGCTCAGAACCGCTCTGCCCGACCTGGAAATACTGCACACCACCGAGCAACTCAAACCTTACGAATGCGACGGGCTGTCCGCCTACCGCGTGGTGCCGATGCTGGTGCTGCTGCCGGAACATCTGGAGCAGGTGCAGACCATCCTCAAGCTCTGCCACGCGCTGCAAGTGCCTGTTGTCGCCCGTGGCGCAGGCACCGGCCTCTCTGGCGGGGCGCTGCCGCTGGAGCAAGGCATC
The DNA here is from genome assembly GCF_014268825.1 of Pseudomonas sp. SWRI51. NCBI lineage: Bacteria > Pseudomonadati > Pseudomonadota > Gammaproteobacteria > Pseudomonadales > Pseudomonadaceae > Pseudomonas > Pseudomonas sp. SWRI51. The sequence goes on from NZ_JABWRG010000028.1 coordinate 25,592, forward strand.
CTGTTGGTGATGGCGCGCTTCAACCGGATCATCGAGATCAACCCAGAAGGCCGGTTTGCCAGGGTTCAACCCGGGGTCCGCAACCTGGCGATATCCCAGGCGGCCGCCCCCTACCAGCTGTATTACGCCCCCGACCCCTCCTCGCAGATTGCCTGCTCGATCGGCGGCAACGTCGCCGAAAACGCCGGCGGCGTGCACTGCCTGAAATACGGCCTGACCGTGCACAACCTGCTCAAAGTCGAAATTCTGACCGCCGACGGTGAGCACCTGACCCTGGGCAGCGATGCGCTGGACGCCCCAGGCTTTGACCTGCTTGCGCTGTTCACAGGGTCCGAAGGCATGCTTGGGATAGTCACCGAGGTCACCGTGAAACTGCTGCCCAAACCCCAGGCGGCCCGGGTGCTGCTGGCCAGCTTCGATTCCGTCGAGCTGGCTGGCCGCGCGGTCGCGGACATCATTGCCGCAGGCATCATCCCAGGCGGCCTGGAGATGATGGACAACCTGTCGCTTCGAGCCGCCGAAGACTTCATCCACGCGGGCTACCCAACCGATGCTGCGGCCATGCTGCTGTGCGAGCTGGACGGTGTAGAAGCCGACGTTCACGAAGACTGCGAACGGGTCGAGCAGGTGCTCAAGCGTGCCGGCGCCACTCGGGTGCGCCTGGCCCGCGATGAAGCCGAGCGGGTGCGCTTCTGGGCGGGCCGCAAGAATGCGTTCCCTGCGGTCGGCCGTATTTCGCCTGACTACTACTGCATGGACGGCACCATCCCAAGGCGCGAGCTGCCCGCAGTGCTGCGCGGCATCGACGAGCTTTCGACACAGTTCGGGCTGCGCGTGGCCAACGTGTTCCACGCAGGCGACGGCAACATGCACCCGCTGATCCTCTTCGATGCCAACCAGCCCGGTGAGCTGGAGCGCGCCGAGGCACTGGGCGCGCGGATCCTCGAACTGTGCGTCGCGGTGGGCGGCAGCATCACCGGGGAGCATGGCGTAGGCCGTGAAAAGATCAACCAGATGTGCGCCCAGTTCAGCAGCGATGAAATCACCCTGTTTCATGCAGTGAAGGCGGCCTTTGACCCCGCCGGCCTGCTCAACCCCGGCAAGAACATCCCGACGCTTCACCGTTGCGCCGAGTTTGGTTCGATGCATATCCATCAAGGAAAGCTGCCTTTCCCCGAAATGGAGCGTTTCTGATGACACCTGATCATGACCACACCGCACACCTGCTGGAGCAGGTCAACCAAGCGCTCAACGAGCGGGGCGCGTTGCGCATCCAGGGCGGCAACAGCAAGGCCGCACTAGGCCGCCAGGTGACCGGCGAGATACTGGATACCCGCCCACACCGCGGCATCGTCAGCTATGACCCGACGGAGCTGGTGCTGACCGCCCGCGCGGGCACACCGCTGGACGAAGTAGAAGCCGCACTTGCAACCCACGGCCAGATGCTGCCCTTCGAGCCGCCCCACTTTGGCCCGTCGGCAACCATTGGCGGGGCGATTGCCTGCGGGCTATCGGGGCCGCGCCGCCCGTGGGCCGGCTCGGCTCGCGACTATGTGCTGGGAACGCGCGTGATCACCGGCCACGGGAAGCTGTTGCGCTTCGGTGGCGAGGTCATGAAGAACGTTGCCGGCTACGATGTTTCCCGCCTGCTGGCAGGTAGCTTCGGCTGCCTGGGCCTGCTCACTGAAGTGTCACTGAAAGTGCTGCCCAAACCGCGCGAATGCGCCAGCCTCAAGCTGCAGATGGACGTCGATCAGGCACTGACACAGCTAATGGCGTGGGGCCAACAACCTATGCCCATCACTGCCGCGTGCCACGACGGCGGCTTCCTCTACTTGCGCCTGGAAGGCGGCAAAGGTTCGGTGCAATCGGCCTGCGACCGCCTGGGCGGTGAAGCGCTGTGCAGCAGTTACTGGGCGCAACTGCGGGAGCATCAGTTGCCCTTCTTCCATTCGGCCACACCACTCTGGCGGCTGTCGGTTCCCAACCACTGCCCAGCGCTGAATATTCCGGGCAAACAGCTGATCGACTGGGGTGGCGCCCAGCGCTGGTTGCTGTCGAGCGCCGCCAACGACGAGGTGCGCGGCATCGTGGCCGCTGCCGGAGGCCACGCGACCCGCTATGGCGAGACCGATACGCCGTTCCACCCACTGCCTGCGGCCCTGCTGCACTACCACCAGCGCTTGAAACAACAGCTCGACCCGCAGCGCATTTTCAACCCTGGCCGAATGTACGCGGAGGTATGAAGCGCCATGCAAACCAACCTGAGCGAACGTGCCAAGCAACTACCACGCGCAGACGAAGCCGAACGTATTCTCAGAAGCTGCGTGCACTGCGGGTTCTGCACGGCAACCTGCCCCACCTATCAATTGCTGGGCGACGAACTCGATGGCCCGCGTGGTCGGATCTACCTCATCAAGCAGGTGCTTGAGGGGCAAGAAGTCACCGCAAAGACCCAGCAACACCTTGATCGCTGCCTTAGTTGCCGCAATTGCGAAACCACCTGCCCCTCCGGCGTGCAGTACCACAACCTGCTGGACATAGGCCGGGCAGTGGTCGAACAGCAGGTGCCGCGCCCGCTTGGCGAGCGTGCATTGCGGCGCAGCTTGCGCATGGTCGTGCCGCGCCCTGTGCTGTTCAAGGCACTGATGACTGCGGGCATGGCACTGCGCCCACTGTTGCCGGAGTCATTGCAGGCAAAACTTCCCCGGCATGCCGTGGCCGCCAAGCCGCGCCCTGCCCGCCAGCACCAACGCCAGGTGCTCATGCTCGAAGGCTGCGTTCAGCCGGCCCTTGCGCCCAACACAAATGCGGCTACGGCTCGTGTGCTGGACAAGCTCGGCATCGGCGTGGTGCCCGCCCCTCAGGCCGGGTGTTGCGGGGCCGTTGACTATCACCTCAACGCTCAGGACAAAGGCCTTGAGCGGGCCCGGCGCAATATCGACGCCTGGTGGCCGGCGATCGAGGCCGGCGCAGAAGCAATCGTGCAGACCGCCAGCGGTTGCGGCGCGTTTGTCCGTGACTATGGCGATCTACTCAAAGACGACCCTGCCTACTGCGAAAAGGCGCAGCGGGTAACCGCACTGTCCAAAGACATTGTCGAGGTGCTGAGTGCAGAGCCCATCGAGCAACTGGGCGTTCAGGCAGATCGGCGGCTGGCCTTCCACTGCCCCTGCACGCTGCAGCACGCACTGAAGCTCAATGGTGCCGTGGAGGGCCTGCTCACCCGGTTCGGCTTCAGCCTCACCGCAGTGCCAGACAGCCACCTGTGCTGCGGCTCTGCGGGCACCTATTCCATTACTCAACCAGCACTCTCCCAACGCTTGCGCGACAACAAGCTCAACGCTCTGGAGAGCGGCAACCCCGACGTCATCGTAACCGCCAACATCGGCTGCCAGACCCATCTGGATGGCGCCGGCCGTACGCCGGTCCGGCACTGGATCGAACTGGTTGAAGAGGCACTTTCCTAGGAGATACCCATGCAACAGAAAGCCGTTCTGGAACACACCGATGTCGCGCGCGTACTCGCCGCCGCACGCGAAGAAGCCCACCGCAATGAGTGGAAAGTGACCGTGGCCATCGTCGATGACGGCGGGCACTTGCTGGCACTCGAACGACTGGATGGCTGCGCGCCCGTCGCAGCCTACATCGCCACCGAAAAAGCCCGCTCTTCCGCACTGGGCCGGCGCGACACCAAGGGCTACGAAGAAATGGTCAACGGTGGGCGTTTCGCGTTTGTCAGCGCCCCGCTGCTCACCTCTCTGGAAGGAGGGTTGCCGGTGCTGGTACAGGGGCAAGTGGTCGGCGCTGTTGGCGTATCAGGGGTCAAGGCTGAACAGGACGCGCAGGTTGCCGCCGCAGGCATCGCCGCACTTAACGCCTGACGCCGGGCAAGCCCAAAGTATCTGGAGAACTGACGTGACAAACCGTATCCCATGCCATCGGCTCCACGTAGCCGAAAACCTGAAACACTTCATCGAGCACGAGGTGTTGCCCGGTACTTCTATTTCGGCCGAGCAGTTCTGGGAAGGCCTGGACGCCCTGGTCCATGACCTGGCGCCGAAGAACCAGGCACTGCTTGCCGAACGCGAGCGCATTCAGACGCAGCTCGACGCCTGGCATCGCGCCAACCCCGGCCCGATCAACGACATGCAGGCCTACATCGAGTTCTTGAACGGCATCGGCTACCTCGTGCAACAACCTGCGCAGCTGCGAGTCGCCACGGCCAATGTCGACCACGAAATCACCTCCCAGGCAGGCCCGCAACTGGTCGTGCCGGTGAGCAATGCCCGCTACGCACTCAATGCCGCCAATGCGCGCTGGGGCTCGTTGTACGACGCGCTTTATGGCACCGATGCCATCAGTGAAGACGACGGCGCACAACGGCAAGGGAGCTACAACCCAGCCCGCGGCAACAAAGTCGTCGCCTATGCCCGCGCGTTTCTCGACCAGAGCTTCCCTCTCGAAGGGGCTTCCCACAGCGATGCGGTGGCCTATCAGGTGGCTGAAGGGGCGCTGAAAATCAGCCTGGCGAACGGCTCAAGCACCGGCCTGGTCAACCCCGAGAAGTTCGTGGGCCATCAAGGCGAGGCTGCAAGCCCGACAGCCATTGTGTTGAAGAACCATGGCCTGCATGTGGAAATGCAAATCGACCCGCAAAGCCAGATCGGCAAGACCGACAAGGCAGGTGTGAAAGACCTGATCATGGAGTCGGCGATCACTACCATCATGGATTGCGAGGACTCGGTGGCCGCCGTCGATGCTGACGACAAGGTGCTGGTGTACCGCAACTGGCTGGGCCTGATGAAGGGCGATCTGTCGGAAACGGTCAGCAAGCAAGGCACCTCGTTTACCCGCACGCTGAATGCCGACCGCACCTACCAAGGCCCGGCGGGCGCGCAAGTCACCCTGCCCGGCCGGTCGCTGTTGTTTGTACGTAACGTGGGCCACCTCATGACCAACCCGGCCATTCACTATGGGGCTGGCGAGGAGATCCCTGAGGGTATTCTGGACGCTGTGGTGACCTGCCTGGCAGCCCTGCATGACCTGCAGCGCAAGCGCAACTCGCGCACCGGCAGCATCTATATCGTCAAACCGAAGATGCATGGCCCACAGGAAGTCGCCTTCGCCAATGAACTGTTCGGCCGCGTCGAAGACCTGCTGGGGCTGGTGCGCTACACGGTCAAGATGGGCATCATGGATGAGGAGCGGCGCACCAGCGTCAACCTCAAAGCCTGCATCGAGCAAGCCGCCCATCGCGTGGTGTTCATCAACACCGGGTTCCTCGACCGCACCGGCGACGAGATGCACAGCACCCTGGAAGCGGGCGCCATGCTGCGCAAGGGCGATATGAAAAGCACCGCGTGGATTCAAGCGTATGAGCGCAACAATGTGCTGGTGGGGCTTGCCAGCGGGCTGCGCGGGCGGGCGCAGATTGGCAAAGGCATGTGGGCCATGCCGGACCTGATGGCCGCCATGCTGGAGCAGAAAATCGCCCACCCCAAAGCAGGGGCCAATACCGCGTGGGTGCCCTCACCCACCGCCGCCAGCCTGCATGCGCTGCACTACCATCAGGTGGATGTTCAACAGGTGCAAACCGCGTTGGAGGGTGTCGACCTGCAAAGCGAACGCGCAGGGCTATTACGCGACTTGCTGAGCGTGCCGGTGAGCCCGGACAGACAGTGGTCGGCGGCTGAGATTCAGTCTGAGCTCGATAACAACTGCCAGAGCATCCTGGGCTACGTTGTGCGCTGGGTCGAGCACGGGGTCGGCTGCTCCAAAGTGCCCGACATCCACAATGTGGGGTTGATGGAAGACCGTGCAACGCTGCGCATCTCCGCCCAGCACATTGCCAACTGGCTCCACCACGGCGTCGTCAGCAGTACTCAAGTGCAACACACCCTGGAGCGCATGGCGCAGGTCGTGGACCAGCAGAATCAACATGACCCCGCCTACCGGCCCATGGCAAAAGCCTTTGGCAGTTCCCAGGCATTCAGGGCCGCATGTGAGCTGATCTTCAAGGGCCGCGAGCAACCCAGTGGTTACACCGAGCCGCTGCTGCATGCCTGGCGCCTGCGATATAAAGCGGCCAGGTGATCGGCTGCCCGATAGAGCCCGCTTGAGCGGGCTCTATCGGGCGAACTCGGAACGACGCACTCTGAAACCCCTTTCAACGCCGGGTGATCAGCCCCTGGCGGGCGATACGGGTGAGCTGGCCGATCACTTCGGCAGCATCAGCCGCCGCTGGCGCCTGGATAACGGCCAGGTCAAAACGGTCGTTAGCGTACTGCGACAGCTGCGCGCAGGTTTCGAAGAACTGGATGAGGAATGCACGCGCCTGGCCCTTGCGACGGGAGAAACCATCGAGGTTGCGCAATAACGTGGGTTGATGCTGGCCGCCGAGCAAGACGCGCGGGGTACGGGAAGCCTGGTCTGCAGGCAATGGGGTCAAATAGACACTGGTACGTGGGCAACTCATGGAGTCTCTCCGCCTCGCTGATCCCGCCGGGCAGGTGAGAGGCGTCACCAAACCAGCGCTTTAGCGGTATTTCGGACGGCCCACCGGGGGGCCTGCCCTGCGCCCCGCAAGTAGCTGTTTAAATCGGCGCAAGGGTTATGCTAGAGGGCGACGCCAGAAGATACAAGCCTCAAGCCGCACGTTTATCGAAATCGACAAGGTGCAGCTTGAGGCCCAGGCGTTACAACGGTGTTTCAGCGGGCGAGCACACGGTCCAGCGACAACCGGCCAGCACCTTCGATCAGTACTGCCACGCTGCCGGCCAGCAACGCCAGGGCAAATTCATAGCCGTTGTTGGACATGAACAAGCCGTTACCGATGTGCACCGAGAAGATCGCCACCACCAAGGTCACCGACAGTGCCAGGGCTGCCGGGCGGACCAGCAAGCCCACCACCAGCGCCAGACCGCCGAAGAACTCGGCGCTGCCAGACAGCAGCGCCATCAGGTAGCCCGGCGCCAGGCCAATGCTTTCCATCCACTGCCCGGTGCCCTCAAGGCCGTAGCCGCCGAAAAGGCCGAACAGCTTTTGCGCGCCGTGGGCCATGAAGATGATGCCGACCAGAATGCGGACGACGCTAAGGCCATAGCCGGCGCGGGTGTTCAGCAGCGATTTGAGGGTGTTGTTCATGGTGATGCTTCCTTGTCAAAGCGGGGTGTTGGTTTGGATGAGCGCCATAATAATCAAACCAACGGATAAGAAAATCGCAAAAACCCTGTAGTAACTATCGATATAATCGATACTTCAGCGCTTGGCGACTCGCTCTAACGCAACACGCTCCCGGTTGAACGCAAGGAAATACTTGTTCACGCTGTTGACGAAACTCACCGGCCCCATGCCCACCTGCTCCATGGCTATACGCTCGGTCTGGAAAAACCACTGGTTACCGTTGAGCCCGCGCCGACGCGCCTCTGCGCGCATCGCCTGGACGCGCTCTGGCCCCAGGTTGTAGGCGGCCAGGGTGAAGGCCATGCGCTCGCGCTCGTTGATCTGTGGGCTGGCGAAGAACTTGCGCCTGATCAGCGCCAGGTAGCGCGCGCTGGCCTGTACGTTGCCGTCAACCGTACTGATATTGCTCACACCGACCCGCTGCGCGGCAGACGGGGTGATCTGCATCAGCCCATGGGCGCCGCCTGCGCCACGGGCTTTCGGGTCGAGGGTCGACTCCTTGAACGCAAGGGCTGCAAGGTTGAGCCAGTCGATCTGCTGCTCGCCGCCGTGTTTCTGCAGCACCGCGCGTACCGCCGCGAGGCGCTGGCGGTCCTGGCGGGCCAAGGGGTTGTGCACCCGGTACTGGCGGCGGTAGATGCGCTCGAAGGCCGCGTCCTGGTTGTCCGGCGCCCGGTAGGTCGCGAGGAAGCGGTCCACGGCCGCCTGCAATAACGGCGCGTCATTGCGCACGTACCAGCGCAGCGCCTGCGGCTGCGCCAACTGCACTTTGCTGTCCAGGCGCAGGCGCGGCATAACCCGCGCCCAGCGCTGGGCGATAGGCCGCTCGACCACCGTCAATGGGTAGATCCCCGCCTGGACCATCTCCAGCACATCTTCCACGGCAAGCGTCGGGTCGACCCACTCGACTTTGATCGGTGCACGCTTGCGCAATGCCAACTGCTGATTGATCACCTGGATTGCCGCACCCGCAGCACTGGCGCTGGTCAGCGCAATGGTGCGGCCAGACAACTGGTCGGCGCGGCTGTAGCTGCGTTCACCCTTGCGCCCCACCAGCAGCAGTGGCACCTGGTCCAGCACAGGCGCGCTGGCGTGGGCGCCCTGCACCAACGAAGGGTCGAGCAACTCGCCGGGCGCGGCCAGGTCGCCTTCGCCACGCAGCAGCGCCCCCAGCAACTGCTCCTTGGCACGCGGGATGATTTTCAGCGTGAGCTGCTGGCCGTCTGCAACCCGCGCATTAAGAGAATGCTCAAGGGCCCGCAGCCGGTAATACTCCACGCCCACCGGCTCCCCTTTGACCTCACCGGAGCTATTGCGGCTTTGATTGACCAGTACCCGCAGCACCTTGCGGGCGCGGATCTGCTGCAGGTCGCGGGCCTGGCTGGCAGCGACATGCTGTTGCGGACCGGGCTCGCGGGCATGCGCCGAGCCTGAAAACAGCCCGCCGACAACAGCGAGGCAGGCCAGTGTAAACAGCAGGGGTATAGCGAGGCGTGGGCGGTGGGAGTGCAGCATGCGCGGTGATCGTTCCGTGATGAATGACGGCAAATGGCTGCGGCAAACCGTTGAAGTTGCTCAATTTTCCGCGTTTTCGCGGTTTTTGCTATGCTGACCGCCCCGCGGCACGAGGTAGCACCATGCAACTGATCGATATCGGCGTCAACCTGACCAACAGCAGTTTCCACGACCAACAGGCAGCGGTGGTCGAACGCGCCGTGCAGGCGGGCGTGGTGCAGATGGTACTCACCGGCACCAGCCTGGATGTCAGCGAGCAGGCCCTGGAGCTTTGCCAGCAGCTCGATGCCGACGGCCAACGGCTGTTCAGCACCGCCGGGGTACACCCCCACGACGCCAGCCATTGGAACGGCGACAGCGAACGGCAACTGCGCCAACTGCTGGCACAGCCCAGGGTCAAGGCTGTGGGCGAATGCGGGCTGGACTTCAACCGCGACTTCTCCCCTCGCCCGCTTCAGGAAAAAGCACTTGAAGCGCAGTTGACGCTCGCCGCAGAACTGGGCCTGCCCGTGTTTCTGCATGAGCGCGACGCTAACGAACGCTTGCTGGCGATTGTAAAAGCCTTCCGCGACCATCTGCCGGCGGCCGTGGTGCATTGCTTCACCGGCGAGCGCGACGCGCTGTTTGCCTACCTCGACATGGACCTGCACATCGGCATCACCGGCTGGATCTGCGATGAGCGCCGCGGCACTCATCTGCACCCACTTGTGGGCAATATCCCACAAGGGCGGCTGATGCTCGAAAGCGACGCGCCGTATCTGCTGCCGCGCAGCCTGCGCCCCAAGCCTAAAAACGGGCGCAACGAGCCTGCCTACCTGCCCGAGGTGCTGCACGAAGTAGCCCGCCACCGCGGCGAAACCGCCGAACATCTGGCAGCCCATACCAGCGCCTGCGCCCGCGCGTTCTTTGGCCTGCCTGTGGTTTCTTGACGCATATCAACAAGGTGTTTATCGCAGGCAGGCACAATGATGGCACCTTGCCAATAATACGTTCGCCAACTCAGAGAAGACCTGCCATGGGTGCCTGGCTTAGCAATATCTCCCTCAAGTACAAATTCTGGGCCGTCAACGCAGTGGCCTTCGTTACCACCTTGCTGCTGGTGCTCTACGCCGTAAGCCTGGAGCAGCAGGCGCGTGCTACCGGCGCCCAGGCGCAGGCCCAGGCCCAGGCGCAACTGTTGGCTGCCTGGCCTGCCGGGCAACCGCTACCCGCCCAGCCCAACCTGATCACCTGGAACGCCGGGCAGAAGCCACCACTCGCAGGCCTGCCCGGCGACGCCCAAGGCTGGGTCGAGTTGCCGGCAGATTCCGTGCTGGGCGACAACCCGCTGATCGGCGCGCAGGTGCTGCGCGCGGGCGACCAACGCATTGCGCTGCTGGCCCACACGCCCAGCCTGAGCCAGGTCTTCGTTGACCGCTTCAGCAACTACGCGGTGTGCGTACTGATCCTGATGCTGGCCATGCTCGGCGCCTCGCAACTGTTGATCCGCTTCCTGCTCAGCCAGCTCAACACCCTCAAGGATGTGATGCTGCATGTGGAACGCACCGGCGACCTGTCGGCGCGAGTGCCGCTGGCCTGTGGCGATGAGGTGGGCCAGATGGCCGGCGCCTTCAACGCCATGCAGTCCACCTACCACCGCGTGGTCAGCACCGTCGCCCGCACCGCCGCGCAGCTCGACTCAGGTGCCGCGCGCCTGGCAGGCAGCATGGATGAAGTGCGCCACGGCATGATTGGCCAGCAGAGCGAAACCGACCAGGCTGCCACGGCGATCAACGAGATGACGGCCACCGTGCACCACATCGCCCAGCATGCCGGTGCCACCCGCGACCTCTCGCAGAGCGCCGACAACCTTGCCGGTAGTGGCCAGGCAGTGGTCAGCCGGGTGCAGGATTCGATTTCGGGGCTGTCCAGCGGCGTGCAACAAACCGCCGAAATGATTCGCCAACTGGCCGAAGACAGCCAGAAGATCAACAGCGTGGTCGGGGTCATCCACAGTATTGCCGAACAGACCAACCTGCTTGCCCTCAACGCTGCGATCGAAGCCGCCCGTGCGGGTGATCTGGGCCGTGGCTTTGCCGTGGTGGCCGATGAAGTGCGCAACCTGGCCAAGCGCGTGCAAACCTCCACCGACGAGATCACCACCATGGTCTCCGACCTGCAGGCCGGTACCCGCGATGCGGTGGACTTCATGCAGGAGAGCTCGTACAAGGCCGATGACTGCGTGCGCCAGGCCAAGGAAGCCGGTGAAGCGCTGCTCGAAATCACCAGTGCCGTTGCGCAGATGCGTGAAAGCAACACGCAGATCGCCGTGGCTGCCGAACAGCAAAGCCAGGTAGCGGAAGAGATGAACCGCGCGGTGGTGAGCATCCGCGACGTCACCGAGCAGACGGTGCAACAGACCGTCGGCTCGGCCACCACCAGCAGCGAACTGGCGACCTTGGCCGGCGAGCTGAACAAAGCGATCGGTCAGCTCAAGCTCTGAGCCGCAGCGGGCCCCTATGGTCACCATAGCCAGCATCGATTGGCCCTCCACGGGGGGCCGCACTAAGCTTTGGGCATGTCTGTGAGGAACTGTCCATGAGCAAACGACTGCCTAACTTGCCCGCCTGGCAATGGCGCGGCTACCACCACAACCACCGGCACCCGGCCAATCTGGTGCTGCACCTGATCGCCGTGCCGCTGTTCATCCTTGGCGCCCTGCTGGTGCTGTCGGGGCTGTTCGGCCTTGACCTTGTGCAGTTCGCCGTCGGCATCATCGCGCTGATTGCAGGCCTTGGTCTGCAACGCCAGGGGCACCGACTGGAAGCTGAGCAACCCGAGCCCTTCGCCAACCGAAAAGACGCCGTGCAGCGGCTGCTGACCGAGCAGTTCATTACCTTCCCCAGGTTTCTACTGAGCGGCAGCTGGTGGCGGGCTTGGCGCGAGCGCCACAAGCACCGGCACTGAAGGGCGGAGCTTCAGGCAAATACGGTAACGGTCTGGCGGCTCAGCGCTACCAACTCGCCGTCAGCGCTCCACAACGCCGCTGCGGCATGGCCGTAGCCGTCGCGCGCATGCTCGGTATCCACCACGTAACGGCACCAGTCCAGCGTCGACAACGGCGGCGCAGGCTGGATGAATTCGATGGTCCAGGTCAGCGTGCTGCCCGCTGCGGGCTGTTGCAGATGCGGCAACAGGCTCGGCGGCCAGGCGTCCACCAACGCCAGCACGTGGGCTGCCTGGAGTGGCTGTGCCGCGACATCGCGCAGCCTGACCCAACCGCCCATCTGCCGGGACGTGTTACCACTGAACGGCAAGCCGCCCAGCGCCCAGCGCAGCGCCACATGGCGCATGAACTCGGGCGTGACGCCCTTGATGTAGGGAAGCTCTGGCGCAGCCTGCTCCAGCGGCTTGAGGGGCGCGGCAGGCAGCGCATCGACGGCCACCAGCGACGGCCGGCCAACACCGAAACTGCCCTGCACCAAGGTGACTACCTGGCCGTTCTGCACCGCCCGGCCAAGCAACGTACTGACCGCCTTGCCCTCGCGCAACACCTCAACCTCAAGGCTGATCGGCACCTCGGGGGCAGCCGGGCCGACGAACGTGATGGCCAATGAGCGCACCGGGCGCTCGTCAGCAAGTTTCAGGCGCATGGCCTCGTGCAGCATTGCCGCCATCAGCCCACCGAACACCGCACGGCCTTGAGCCCAGTCGGCAGGTACGCTGATGGCGTGGGGCAGAGTGCGTGCTGCGCCAAGCAGTTCAGTGAAATTCATGGGGCTGGCTCCAACGGAGAAAGCCCCGATCTTACCCATCCACCTGCAAGCCCACACCCCGCATATCAGCCAATTGCAGGCCTATCGGCGCTCCAGCGCCTCGTGCAGCGCCTCAAGGGTGATATCAGACTTTCCCTCGGCCGCCGCCAGTTCCTGCTCCCACCCCAGCTTGCATTGCGCCAGGTCGCTGTGTTCGCGCACCTGTAGCAGCCATTGCCAGCGATCATGCCAGTCGCCCAGGTCGCTCTGCGCCTTCTTCAGCAGCCGCTGCAGCTTGTTGCCAGCGTGATCAAGTTGCGGGTACGCCTCATCGCCGTAGCGCACCCGCTTGATCAGCAGGCGCAGGCGATGCCGGTCATGGTCAGGGTCTTGCAGCGCGTCAGCGAGCTTCTTCCACTGTTTTTGCAGACGCTTGTCGATGCGCGCGCGCAGGTTCTCGACCAGGCCCTCACGCTCTGCTGCACGCAAAAACAGCGGGAAGGCATCGAGGATCAGCAGCACGCGCTTGAGTTGCTCACTGGAGGCCACGCCGACGAAGGTCGCCGCCCTGCCCTGTAGCCGCAGTTGGCCCGCTTGCAGGTGCCCGCGCCCGACCAGTTCGGCAGCGAGCACCTCACGGTCACGCAGTGGGGTGGTCAACGTACCCAAGGCCTTCGCTGCCTCCTCAAGCTGCTCTACACCGGGCAACCCGCGCAGTGGCCGCAGCAGGCTGCGCAAACGCCGCAGCGCAATGCGCAGGTCGTGCAATGCCTCGCTGTCGGTATTAGCCGCCAGCCGCTCGCGGCAAGCCAACAGGCGGACATGCAAGGTGAGCACCTGCGATACAACGTGATCGAGCATGGCAGCCATGCATCACTCCTCGGTCAACGCCCGGCGCGGGACTCACGGATATAGAAGCGCGCTTTCTCGGCCTTGGCGGTACAGCTTTCATAGCCCTCGAACTGCTGCTGGGTCTTGGCACCGGTGAGCAGCGACAAGGCCTTGGAGTAACTCACAGCGCCCGCAAAGCCTTCGGCCTTGGCAAGGTCCAGTTCCTTCCAGGCAGCATCAAGCTGGGTCGCGCAACTTTCGCGGTAGGCAGTCTTGCCAGCGCAGCCAGCCAAGGCCAGGGCAATCAGAGGAACGGCGATCCAGGCTTTCATTGGGGTAACCTCGAAGAAGGAAAACGGTATGGCCGTTCGACGATCAAACAGGCCAAAAGTGCCCTGCTCAGCGTAGCCCAGCGCGGGCGACATTGAAGCACAGGCGTCAATGGGTGCATTGTGGGCCATGGTTGCATAACCCTGGGGGAATCGTATGAGTAAACGTGTAGCACTGGTACTGGGGTCGGGCGGTGCCCGAGGGTATGCGCACATCGGTGTCATAGAAGAACTCGAACGACGCGGCTACGAAATTGCCTGTATCGCCGGCTGCTCCATGGGCGCCGTGGTGGGTGGCATCTATGCCGCCGGCAAACTGGACGAATACCGCAGCTGGATCGAAAGCCTGGACTACCTCGACGTATTGCGCCTGGTCGACGTCAGCTTCCGCCTGGGGGCGATCCGTGGCGACAAGGTTTTTGGACAAATCCGCAAGATTGTCGGCGAAATCAACATTGAGGAACTGCGCATTCCCTACACGGCGGTGGCAACCGACCTGACCAACCAACAGGAAATCTGGTTCCAGGAAGGCTGCCTGCACCAAGCCATGCGCGCCTCGGCGGCAATCCCCAGCCTGTTCACCCCGGTGGTTCAAGGTAACCGAATGCTGGTGGACGGCGGCATCCTCAACCCTTTGCCCATCGTGCCGGTGGTCTCCAGCCACTGCGACCTGATCATTGCGGTCAACCTCAACGCCACTAACCAGAAACAATACCAACTGCCGGTGATCGAGCGACCAGCGGCGTTCAAGATGCGCTTCGATTCGCTGATCAACTCCCTTGGCTCGCACCTGCCGTTTCGCCGCAAACCGGCGGAGCAACTGATGCGCCTGGACCAGGAAATCAGTGCGGAGGGCCTTATACCACCGAATCCATGGCTGGCCGAGGGCGCAGAACCCGAAAGCCAACAGCCTGCCGCAGCCCCCGAAAGCGGCGGCGCGCCAAAGTCGGCCACCGGCTCGTTCATCATCGACAACGTAGGCCCGGCATCACTGCTCGACCTGATCAACCAGAGCTTCGAGGTCATGCAGACCTCCCTCGCCCAGTACAAGATCGCCGGCTACCCACCCGATGTGCTGATCAACGTGCCCAAGCGAGTGTGCCGGTTCTTTGAGTTCTACAAAGCCCCGGAGCTGATCGCCTTGGGCCGGGAGATTGCCCGCGACACCCTCGATGCCCATGAGGGCGTGCGCCGCTAACGCGAGCGCAGAAAACCAGACAGGCCGCATAAGCGGCCTGTCTGGTTAGTGCTGTACCACTTAGTAGCGAGTGATATCGGCACTGCTTTCAAGTAGCTTGCGGTAGGCCGCGAAGTCCTGCGAGCCAGCACGCGATGCGAGGTAGCGGCGGATCTGCTGCTTCTCTTCATCGGTAGCGGCTGCGCCTTCGTTGACGCCCTTGAGCTGCACCACAACCAGGCTGCCATCGCCCAGAACCACGCTGCCATACACAGGCTTGTCCTTGGACTCAGGCTTGCCGAGGCGGAACACCGCTTGCAACTCGGCAGGGTCGATACCGTCCTGGCCGCGGGTGACCGCTTCCTGGACTTTCCAGTTTTGGCTGGAAGGCTTGACCGAGCCATCGCGCAGGCCGGCGATTAGCTTGTCGGCCTTGGCCTTGAGCTCGGTAGTCGCCTTCTCTTTGGCCAGGTGCTCGCTGATGTTCTTGGCCACTGCCTCCAGCGGCATCTGCTCAGGCTTGCGGTGTTCCTTGACGCGCAGCACGACCACGGTTTCCGGGTCCAGCTCGATGCCGTTGCTGTTGGCGCCCTCGTCCATCACTTCTTCGCTGAATGCCGCCTGCAGCACCGCACGGTTGGCGGTGATGCCTTCACCACCTTCACGGCCGAATGGCGCCGAGGTATGCACTTTCAAACCCAGGTCCTGAGCCGGCTGAGCCAGGTCAGACGCTTCGAACGCCGCATCTTCGAGCTGCTTGGTAGCCTCGACGAAACGCTGCTCGACCTGCTGGGTTTTCAGCTCATGGGTGAGTTTGTCCTTGAGGCTGGCGAAGCTTGGAACGTCAGGTGCTTCCACGCCCAGCAGTTTGATCAAGTGGTAGCCGTATTCGGTACGCACCGGGGCCGATACCTGGTCCTTGTTCAGCTTGTACAGCGCGTCTTCGAAGGCTGGGTCGTAGACACCTGGGCCGGCGAAGCCGAGGTCGCCGCCGGTGTTGGCAGAACCTGGGTCCTGGGAAAATTCCTTGGCCAGCTTGGCGAAGTCTTCACCCTTTTCAAGGCGCTGCTGCAACTCTTCGACACGGGCCTTGGCCTGAGCGTCGGTGGTTTTGTCGTTGACCTCGATCAGGATGTGCGCAGCACGGCGCTGCTCGCCGAGGTTGGCGATTTCCTTCTCGTACAGCGCCTTGAGTTCGTCGTCGTTGACCTTGACCTGGTCAAAGAAGGCCGCCTTCTTCAGCTCGATGTAGTCGATGACAACCTGGTCTGGGGTCATGAACTCTTTGGCGTGCTGGTCGTAGTGGGCCTTGACCTCCTCGTCCGTGACTTTCACCGCAGCCGGGTCGGCCTTGAAGGTCACGCTTGCGAAGTCGCGGGTCTGCTTCTCAAGGCGAGCGAATGCCTCGATCTGCTTGTCGGTCACGAAGCTGCTGCCAGCCAGGCCGGTGCGCAACTGGCCGATGAGCATTTCCTGGGCGAGCATCTCGCGGAACTGCATGCGGCCGTAGCCCATCTGGCGAATCACGGCATCGAAGCGCTCAGCGCTGAACTTGCCGTTGTCCTGGAACTCAGGCGTTTGCAGGATCAGTTGGTCCAGTGCGGCTTCGGAGAAGGCGAATTTGGCATCTTCAGCGCCCTGCAGCAGCAGTTTGCGATCGATCAGGCCTTTGAGCGCTGCTTCACGCAGGCGCTTTTCGTCCAGCAGAGCCGGGTCGAAGTCTTTGCCCAGCTGTTGCATCAGCTGGCGGCGCTGCATGTCGACAGCCTGGCTCAGCTCGTTCTGGCTGATGGTCTGGCCGTTGACCTTGGCGGCGTCCTGGCTATGGCTTGCGGCCTGGAAAATGGCTTCGAAGCCAGTCAGTGCCATCAGCACGACAATCAGGCCAATAATGGTCTTGGCAATCCAACCTTGTGAATTGTCCCGAATATTCTGCAGCATGCGTCCCCCAGAAACGGTTGTACCACTGCGTCGACAACCGCGGAGCGTGGGTAGAGTCCTGATAGAAAAAAGGCGCATCCAGTGGATGCGCCTTTTCGAAGCGAGCGTGCCAGCGGGGACGGTTGCGACCCGCAGTCACGCGGTCGGCCCAGGCAGCGCCCGGGCCGGCTGAAAGACGACTTAGTTGACGGCGTCTTTCAGGCCTTTACCAGCCTTGAAGCCCGGAACCTTGGCGGCAGCGATCTTGATCGCCTTGCCGGTTTGCGGGTTACGGCCGGTACGCTCAGCGCGTTCCTTGACCGAGAAAGTACCGAAGCCAACCAGGACTACATCGTCGCCTTTTTGCAGGGCGCCCTGAACGGATTCGATAACTGCGTCCAGCGCACGGCCGGCTACAGCTTTCGGGATGTCAGCGGATGCGGCGATAGCGTCAATCAGTTCCGACTTGTTCACTCTAAGTCCCCTTATATCTCTATTGAGTTTGTTTCTAAGTATGTAATGAAAAGCTTATGAAACGAGCGTCCGGTGGCCTGGTGACAATGGCGTGCCGCTTTATAGCAAGGCCCCGAAAAATCTGTCAACCAAAGCCCCCAAACGAAAACCTTACTAGTGCGTGCTAATTCTTTCCTTAGCATCGCCGTCGCGCTTCTCATCTTTGGCGACAATCTCAGGAGCCACATCTGGCAAGGGCTCCGGGGCGTATTGCAGCGCAATTTGGAGGACTTCGTCAATCCATTTGACCGGTTTGATCTGAAGATCCTGTTTGATGTTTTCCGGAATTTCCTTCAGATCGCGAACGTTCTCTTCAGGAATGATGACCGTCTTGATACCACCCCGGTGTGCTGCCAGGAGTTTTTCCTTGAGCCCGCCGATGGCCAATACCTGACCACGCAGGGTGATTTCACCGGTCATGGCAACGTCGGCACGGACTGGAATCTGGGTCAGGGCCGAGACCAGCGCGGTGCACATGCCGATACCTGCACTCGGGCCATCCTTGGGCGTCGCGCCTTCCGGCATATGGATGTGAACGTCGCGCTTTTCGTGCGAATCTGCTGGGATCCCCAGGCTTTTCGCACGGCTACGCACCACGGTCTGAGCGGCAGTAATCGACTCGACCATGACGTCACCAAGCGAGCCGGTCTTGATCAACTGGCCTTTGCCAGGGATCACCACCGCCTCGATAGTGAGCAGTTCGCCACCGACTTGAGTCCAGGCAAGCCCAGTAACCTGGCCAATCTGATCCTGCTGCTCGGCAAGGCCGTAACGGAACTTGCGCACGCCCAGCAGGTGCTCGAGCTGCTCGCCAGCAACCTTGACTTTCACCTGCTTCTGGCCGGTGTGTTCCTTGACCACCTTGCGGCAAACCTTGGCGATCTGGCGCTCAAGGCCACGCACGCCGGCTTCGCGGGTGTAGTAGCGAATGATGTCGCGAATCGCGGTGACATCGACCTCAAGCTCGTCCTTCTTCAGGCCGTTGGCCTTGATCTGCTTGGGCACCAGGTACTTGACCGCGATGTTGATCTTCTCGTCTTCGGTGTAGCCCGGCAGACGGATGATTTCCATGCGGTCGAGCAGCGCCGGCGGAATGTTCATCGAGTTGGAGGTGCACAGGAACATCACGTCCGAGAGGTCGTAGTCGACTTCCAGGTAGTGGTCGTTGAAGTTGTGGTTCTGCTCGGGGTCGAGCACTTCGAGCAACGCCGACGCCGGGTCGCCACGCATGTCGCTGCCCATCTTGTCGATTTCATCGAGCAGGAACAGCGGGTTGCGCACGCCCACCTTGGTCATTTTCTGGATCAAGCGGCCCGGCATGGAGCCGATGTAGGTGCGGCGGTGGCCACGAATCTCGGCCTCGTCGCGCACACCGCCCAGCGCCATACGCACGAACTTGCGGTTGGTGGCCGTGGCGATCGACTCGGCCAGCGAGGTTTTGCCCACGCCAGGCGGGCCAACCAGGCACAGCACCGGGCCACGGATCTTCTTCACGCGCTTCTGCACAGCGAGGTACTCAAGGATACGATCCTTGACCTCTTCAAGCCCATAGTGGTCGGCGTCGAGGATTTCTTCGGCCTTGGCCAGGTCCAGGCGTACCTTGCTCTGGGCTTTCCATGGCACCTGCACCAGCCAGTCGAGGTACGAACGCACGACGGTGGCTTCGGCTGACATCGGCGACATCTGCTTGAGCTTGTTCAGTTCGGCCTGGGCCTTGGTCAGCGCATCTTTAGGCAGGCCAGCAGCCTCGATGCGCTTTTTCAGCTCATCGATTTCGTTGTGGCCTTCGTCGCCATCGCCGAGCTCTTTCTGAATGGCCTTCATCTGCTCATTCAGGTAGTACTCGCGCTGGCTGCGCTCCATCTGCTTTTTAACGCGGCCACGGATGCGTTTTTCTACCTGCAGCAGGTCGATTTCGGCATCCAGCAGGGCCAGCACGTGCTCGACGCGAGCCTGCAGGTCGACGATCTCGAGGATTTCCTGCTTCTGCTCGATCTTCAGCGCCATGTGCGCGGCCATGGTATCGACCAGGCGGCCTGGCTCTTCGATGCTGTTCAGCGAAGACAGCACTTCGGCAGGGACTTTTTTGCCCAGCTGGACGTACTGCTCGAACTGCGACAGCAGCGTGCGTACGAACACCTCGGACTCGCGCTCAGCGACATCGACTTCATCGATCAGGCTGACTTGGGCGCGAATGTGGCCTTCGATTTCGGTAAAGCGCTCGACCGCACCGCGCTGCTCGCCTTCGACCAGCACCTTGACGGTGCCATCGGGCAATTTGAGCAGCTGCAGCACAGTGGCGATGGTGCCGACACGGTACAGGGCATCTTCGCCTGGATCGTCGTCAGCGGGGTTCTTCTGGGCCAGCAGGAGGATCTGCTTCTCGCCCGTCATCGCGGCTTCTAGGGCTTCGATAGACTTCTCACGCCCCACGAACAGTGGGATGACCATGTGCGGATAGACGACAACGTCGCGCAATGGCAAAAGAGGCAAGTCGAGGGTGGTCTTCATGATTTCGCCTCTACAACGGCCTGGCGGCCGGAATCCTGTGGAAATGGTGCTTGAGGGCTAATGTGGGGGCAGCCCTTTGAAATTACAAGCGCCGTGGCCATGAAATGCAAAAAGGGACCCGAAGGCCCCTTTCTGACTGGCTACCCCTGCCCGATCAGGCGTCGGGGGCGGCCTTGGCTTGCGGCTCGCTGTTCTCGTAGATCAACAGCGGCTGCGAGGTGCCCTCAATGACGCTCTCGTCAATGACCACCTTGCTGACTTCCTTCTGCGAAGGAATTTCGTACATGGTGTCGAGCAATACACCCTCGAGGATGGAACGCAGGCCACGGGCGCCGGTTTTGCGCTCCAGGGCTTTGCGAGCAACGGCCTTGAGCGCATCAGTGCGGAACTCAAGGTCGACGCTTTCCATCTCGAACAGTTTGGCATACTGCTTGGTCAGGGCGTTTTTCGGCTCGGTGAGGATCTGCATCAGCGCAGCCTCATCGAGCTCATCGAGGGTTGCCAGCACCGGCAGACGACCGACGAACTCGGGGATCAGGCCAAACTTGACCAGATCGTCCGGCTCGACTTCGCGCAGCGATTCGCCAACCTTCTTGCCTTCTTCCTTGCTGCGCACTTCGGCACCGAAACCGATACCACCACGGGTGGAGCGGTTCTGGATGACCTTTTCGAGGCCGGAGAAAGCGCCACCGCAGATGAACAGAATATTGCGGGTATCAACCTGCAGGAATTCCTGTTGCGGGTGCTTGCGACCGCCCTGGGGCGGCACGGAAGCCACGGTGCCTTCGATCAGCTTCAACAGCGCCTGCTGCACGCCTTCACCCGAAACATCACGGGTAATCGACGGGTTGTCCGACTTGCGCGAAATCTTGTCGATTTCATCGATGTAGACAATGCCCATCTGGGCCTTCTCCACGTCGTAGTCGCACTTCTGCAGCAGCTTCTGAATGATGTTCTCGACGTCCTCACCCACGTAACCGGCTTCGGTCAGGGTGGTGGCGTCGGCGATGGTGAACGGAACGTTCAACAGGCGTGCAAGGGTTTCGGCGAGCAGGGTCTTACCCGAGCCAGTAGGCCCGATCAGCAGGATGTTGCTCTTGCCGAGTTCGACCTCATCGCCCTTCTTGTCACGCTGATTGAGGCGCTTGTAGTGGTTGTACACCGCTACGGCAAGCACCTTTTTCGCGCGTTCCTGACCAATGACGTACTGGTCCAGGATTGTGCTGATTTCTTTCGGCGAAGGTAGCTTATGCGCGCTGCTCTCGGCCTGGGCTTCCTGCACCTCCTCACGGATGATGTCGTTGCACAGGTCGACGCACTCGTCGCAGATAAATACCGAGGGGCCGGCAATCAACTTGCGCACTTCGTGCTGGCTTTTGCCGCAGAAGGAGCAATAGAGCAATTTGCCGCTGTCCTCGCCGTTACGGGTGTCAGTCATTCGATCGATCCAATCCGGTAGGCTTGAAACACAAGATGAAGGCAATCGCGGGCTTTTTCAAGGCCCGCGGGCAGGCGCGTCATGCACCCGCCCGCTCTGGCGTATTGCTTCAGGATGCCAGTTGCCGCTTGTCGTAAACCGAGTCGATCAGGCCGTACTCGGCCGCGCGCTTGGCGCTCATGAAATTGTCACGCTCGGTGTCGCGCTTGATGGTTTCCAGATCCTGGCCGGTATGGTGGGCCAGCAGCTCGTTCAGGCGCGCCTTGATGTTGAGGATTTCCTGGGCGTGGATCTCGATATCGGTCGCCTGGCCCTGGAAGCCGCCCAACGGCTGGTGAATCATCACCCGCGAGTTCGGCAGGCAGTGACGCTTGCCGGCAGCACCGGCCGCCAACAGGAAGGCGCCCATGCTGCACGCCTGACCAATACAGATGGTCGAGACGTCCGGTTTGATGAACTGCATGGTGTCGTAGATCGACATACCAGCGGTCACCGAGCCACCCGGGGAGTTGATGTAAAGATGGATATCCTTATCCGGGTTTTCCGCCTCGAGGAACAGCATCTGCGCCACCACCAGGTTGGCCATGTAGTCTTCTACCGGGCCAACCAGGAAAATCACGCGCTCCTTGAGGAGGCGAGAATAGATGTCGTAGGCACGTTCGCCACGGGCGGACTGCTCGATAACCATCGGGACCAGGCCGCCTGCGGCCTGGATGTCAGAGCTCTGCTGAATATAAGAATTGCGGGACATGTCCTGCGCTCACTCCCAAATAGTCATGGCTTGAATACGCACAAGCCAGCGCGAAGGCTGGCTTGTGGAGGTTTCTTACGAGAGAAGCCAGTTACTCAGCGGCAGGAGCCTGTGCTGGTTTGACTGCTTCTTCGTACGAAACCGACTTGTCTGTCACAGTCGCTTTCTGCAGAACAGTATCTACAACTTGTTCTTCCAGTACAACCGAACGGACTTCGTTCATTTGCTGGTCGTTCTTGTAGTACCAGGCGATGACCTGCTCTGGCTCTTGGTAAGCCGAAGCCATTTCTTCGATCACCTTGCGAACTTCAGCCTCGTCAGGCT
This sequence comes from Pseudomonas sp. SWRI51, assembly GCF_014268825.1. Lineage (NCBI taxonomy): Bacteria > Pseudomonadati > Pseudomonadota > Gammaproteobacteria > Pseudomonadales > Pseudomonadaceae > Pseudomonas > Pseudomonas sp. SWRI51. The sequence goes on from NZ_JABWRG010000028.1 coordinate 47,820, forward strand.
TCAGGTCGAACTGCTTGACCACTTCAGCGACGACCAGGCCCAGCACGACGCGGCGCTTGGCTTGCTCTTCGAACAGCTCGACCGGCAGTTGATCAGGCTTGATGTTGCCACCGAACTGCTGAACCGCCTGAACGCGCAGACGGTTGACTTCGTTTTCCAGCAGCGCTTTCGGCACTTCGATCGGGTTGGCGGCCAGCAGACCGTCCATTACCTGGTTCTTGACCTTGGCCTTGATGGCCTGGCGCAGCTCGCGCTCCATGTTCTTGCGAACTTCGGCGCGGAAGCCTTCCAGCGTGGTTTCCTTGATGCCGAACTGAGCGAAGAACTCTTCGTTCAGCTCAGGCAGCACAGGGGCCGAAACGCTGTTGACGGTGATGGTGAACTCGGCGGCTTTGCCAGCCAGGTCGAGGTTCTGGTAGTCCTCAGGGAAGGCCACGTTGACAACGCGCTCTTCACCGGCTTTGGCGCCAACCAGGCCATCTTCGAAGCCAGGGATCATGCGGCCGGAACCCAGAACCAGCTGGGTGCCCTTGGCCGAACCGCCAGCGAAGGCTTCACCGTCGACCTTGCCGACGAAATCGATGTTGACCTGGTCGTCGTTCTGCGCGGCGCGCTCGACGGCTTCGAAACGGGTGTTCTGCTTGCGCAGCACTTCGAGCATGTTGTCAAGGTCAGCATCAGCCACTTCGGCGCTCAGGCGCTCGACGGCGATCGACTCGAAACCAGCAACGGTGAACTCCGGGAACACTTCGAAGATGGCAACGAACTCAAGGTCGCCGCCTTTTTCGAACGATTTTGGCTCAACGGCAGGAGCGCCAGCCGGGTTCAGCTTCTGCTCGACGATGGCTTCGTAGAAGGACGATTGAACCAGGTCACCGAACACTTCCTGACGGGCATCAGCTTCGAAGCGCTGACGGATAACGCTCATTGGCACCTTGCCCGGACGGAAACCGGCAACCTTGGCGCGCTTGGCAGTCTGCTGCAGACGCTTGTTGACTTCGTTCTCGACGCGCTCGGCCGGAACGGCGATGGTCATGCGGCGCTCAAGAGCGGAAGTGTTTTCAACAGAAACTTGCATGGATATTCCTCGTTGCACAGACGTTAGCCGGCGATAGCCCGACTCCAGAATCAAGGGCGAGCATTCTAGTGACTCACGCACCAGAAGTCACCCCACCCGGATGGTCATCGAACTACGCCGGTCGTTTTCCCTGAAAGGCCCGCGCCCTGCGGCGTCGAGCCTGCTCGAACAGTGGCCGCGCGGCCGCGTGAATGCCCCACGGTTGTAAAACCTTGTCAAACAAACGACAGCTAGCGGGGATATGGGATTATTTTCAGCGATTTCAAGGGGAATCGCCGAGGGAATCGCATAAATGGCTGCGCAGGTGCAGCGACAACCCTGCGCCACACCCCTTACTCCGGTTCAATCTCATTGAACTGGCAGTATTCTTCCCACGCCAGCCCCAACGCTTCAGCCACTTCGCGATGGGTTTCCAGGCGCATGGCCTGCAACTGCTCCGGCGACTCGGCAATCAACTGCAGCGCATATTCCCAAGGCTGCAGGCCCTGCCCCTCGGCAGCATCCTGGAACGCCCACTCGATCTGCTGGGCTTGCTCGCGGGCGTCCAGCTCGCGGATCTCCTCGAGCATCTGCGGGTTCTGCTCAGCGAAACGCTGCAGCGCCAGTGCCTGGCGCGCTTCTTTTGCAATCATCAACAGTTATCCTCTGCCAACCTGAACAGCCAGACATTCAACCGCCTGAAATCTATCAGCTTTCATCGAGCCGCAACCAGAGGGCGACGACAGCCGGGACGCCCAGCACATTAATAACGGACAAAAACAAAAAATGCCGCTAGCAGCGGCATTTTCGCAACACAGAAAAAACAAAGGCGCCCGACCATACGGTCAAGGCGCCTTCGAAAATATGGGGTGGACGATGGGAATCGAACCCACGACAACTGGAATCACAATCCAGCGCTCTACCAACTGAGCTACGCCCACCAGAGTGCGGTGCTACGTTTACAACCTTACAGAAACATGGTGCGGACGAAGAGACTCGAACTCTTACAGCTTGCGCCGCTGGAACCTAAATCCAGTGTGTCTACCAATTTCACCACGTCCGCATAACACTTAAAATAAAGGCGCCAGATCGTTCAATCGAGGCGCCTCTGCAAAATCTGGGGTGGACGATGGGAATCGAACCCACGACAACTGGAATCACAATCCAGCGCTCTACCAACTGAGCTACGCCCACC
>NZ_JABWRG010000029.1:0-47973 GCF_014268825.1 Pseudomonas sp. SWRI51
TTTCAGGGCTGCTGCGCAGCCCAACGCGGGACAAGCCCGCTCGCCACAACTGTCTATCATTTCCCATAGGATTGGGTCCAACCAGCAATGTTGCGGTTGCGCATGGCCTCTATGGGAGCTGGCGCCAGCCTGCGATGAGGCCCTTGCAGGCTTCGAATTTCCCACAAGCACTAACCCCGTCAGCGGGCGCAGGCCCCAGGCATCACCGCTCTATCGCCAGCGCCACGCCTTGCCCACCACCAATGCACAGCGTGGCCAGCCCTTTCTTCGCATCGCGGCGAATCATTTCATGCAGCAGGCTCACCAGCACCCGGCACCCCGAGGCACCAATCGGGTGGCCCAATGCAATCGCGCCGCCGTTGACGTTGACCTTGGCGGCGTCCCACTCCAGCTCCTTGCCAACCGCCAATGCCTGCGCCGCGAAGGCTTCGTTGGCCTCGATCAGGTCTAGTTCGCCCAACTGCCACCCGGCTTTGGCCAGGCAGCGCTGGGTCGCCGACACCGGGCCGATACCCATGATTGCAGGGTCTACCCCGGCGCTGGCATAGGCGGCAACCTTGGCCAGTACCGGCAGGCCCAACGCTTGGGCTTTGCTGGCGCTCATCAGCAGCACGGCAGCAGCGCCGTCATTCAGGCTGGAAGCATTGCCGGCGGTGACGCTACCGTCCTTCTTGAACGCCGCCCGCAGCTTGCCGAGCGATTCGGCAGTGGTGCCGGCGCGCGGTTGCTCGTCGGTGTCGAACACCAGCGCCTCGCCCTTTTTCTGCGGGATATGAACCGGGGTGATTTCAGCCTTGAAGCGCCCGGCCTCGATGGCCGCCACGGCTTTTTGCTGGGAAGCTGCGGCAAAGGCGTCCTGTTGCTCACGGGTCAGGCTGTACTTTTGCACCAGGTTTTCAGCCGTGATACCCATGTGGTAGTCATTGAAAGCATCCCACAGGCCGTCGCTGATCATGCTGTCGATCAACTGGCCATGGCCCATGCGCTGGCCGGTGCGCGCCGATGGCATCACATAGGGCGCCAAGCTCATGTTTTCCTGGCCACCGGCAATGACCACCTCGGCGTCGCCACAACGGATGGCCTGCGCGGCCAGGTGCAGGGCCTTGAGCCCCGAGCCACAGACCTTGTTCAGCGTCAGTGCCGGCACGGCAAACGGCAGGCCGGCCTTGACCGCGGCCTGGCGTGCGGGGTTTTGCCCGGCGCCTGCGGTCAGCACCTGGCCAAGAATCACTTCATCGACTTGAGCCGGGTCCAGTTGCGTCTGTTGCAGCAATTGGCGGATGACCGCTGCCCCCAGATCGACGGCGGACACACTGGCCAGCGCCCCCTGGAAACTGCCGATGGCAGTACGGGTAGCGGCGACGATGACGACTTCGTTCATTGTTGTTCTCCGAAATGCAGGCACGATTGCCACAGCATCTCTGCGCCGCGCTCATTTGGGAAGTTTGTTTTTCTTTGTGATTGATCTGGTTTGCAAATGAATGGCTGGACGCTGGCCGCATTGATGCCAGGCAAACATGAGGCTGATGAAAACCTTACGGAGTATGTCGGCATTAGGCTGGGCCGGGCCGGGTGCAAGTAACCAGCCGCCGATACGAGAGCGCAGCGATTCCGGCCGTAGCCGTTTTGCATCCCCCCGATGACCCCGTAATATGTGTCGGATTACGTCCGGGGGTAGTCTCACCCTCCATATCAACGCAAACGCTCTCTGTGGCGCTTGCTCAGCCTTAACCTGACGAGGTACAGACATTGGCCATCATTCATCCCAAGGTTCGCGGTTTCATCTGCACCACGACTCACCCGAAGGGCTGCGAGCTCAACGTCCGTGACCAGATCGAAGCCACCCGCAAGCTGGGCGTGCGCGAGGATGGTCCGAAGAAAGTCCTGGTGATCGGTGCGTCCAGCGGCTACGGCCTGGCAGCGCGCATCACCGCAGCATTCGGCTTCAAGGCCGACACCCTGGGTGTGTTCTTCGAAAAACCGGGCAGCGAAACCAAAGCCGGTACTGCTGGCTGGTACAACTCTGCTGCGTTCGACAAGTTCGCCAAGGCTGACGGCCTGTACAGCAAATCGGTCAATGGCGATGCCTTCTCCGATGAAGCCCGCGCCAAGGTCATCGAGCTGATCAAGAACGAAATGGGCGGCAAGGTCGACCTGGTCATCTATTCGCTGGCCTCGCCTGTGCGCAAGCTGCCGCAAAGCGGTGAAGTCATCCGCTCGGCGCTCAAGCCGATTGGCCAGCCGTACAAGTCGACCGCCATCGACACCAACAAGGACACCATCATCGAGGCCAGCATCGAGCCGGCCAGCGAGCAGGAAATCGCCGACACCGTCACCGTAATGGGTGGCCAGGACTGGCAGCTGTGGATCGACGCCCTGGCCGGTGCCGACGTATTGGCCGAAGGCGCGCGGACAGTGGCCTTCAGCTACATCGGCACCGAAATCACCTGGCCGATCTACTGGCACGGTGCCCTGGGCAAGGCCAAGCAAGACCTGGACGAAACCGCCCTGCGCCTGGACCAGAAACTGGCCGGTGAAGTCAAAGGCGGCGCCAACGTGGCGGTGCTCAAGTCGGTGGTTACCCAGGCAAGCTCGGCGATCCCGGTGATGCCGCTGTACCTGTCGATGGTGTTCAAGATCATGCAAGAGAAGGGCGTCCACGAAGGCACCCAGGACCAGCTCGACCGCATGTTCCGCGACCGCCTGTACCGCACCGACGGCGCCCCGGCCGAGGTCGACGAAAAAGCTCGCCTGCGCCTGGACGACTGGGAACTGCGCGATGACGTACAGGACGCCTGCAAGGCCATGTGGCCACAAGTGACCACCGAGAACCTGTTCGAACTGACCGACTACGCCGGTTACAAGAAGCAGTTCTTGAACTTGTTCGGCTTCGAGCGCGCTGACGTCAACTACGACGAAGACGTGGCAACCGATGTGAAGTTCGACTGCATCGAGCTGTAAGCGGCGCAATGCCTGGCGCGGTGGTTCGGGGTAGCGGACCACCGCGTTTGTTTTGAGTACCGGCCGCAATTTTTGCTAGCGTTGGCGCACAACCGCAAAGAGCCGCGCCATGAGCAGCCCCTTCGTTTTTTGCCACACCGCCGCCGACGGCTACCGCCTCGCCGGTTACCGCTGGCGCCATACCCCTGCCGACCCCCAGCGCCCGCTGGTGATCATCAACGCCGCCACCTCGGTGCGTTGCCGTTATTACGCACGCTTTGCCGACTACCTGTTCAGCCAGGGCTTCGATGTACTGACCTACGATTACCGTGGTATTGGTGAGTCGCGCCCGGCGTCCTTGCGCGGGTTCCAGGCGTCCTGGAGCGACTGGGGGCGGCTGGACTTCGAAGCGATGCTGCAACTGGCGGGCGCCGAGCATCCCGGTCAACCAGTGCATGTGGTCGGCCACAGTTTCGGCGGCTGGGCGCTGGGCCTGGCGCCGAGTGCTGCGCAGGTGCAACGGGCGGTGCTGGTGGGCGCGCAGTTCGCCTATTGGCGTGACTACGCCGCAGGGCAGCGCTGGCGGTTGGTGGGCAAGTGGCACGTGCTGATGCCGCTGCTTACCCGCGTGTTCGGGTATTTCCCTGGCAAGCGCCTGGGCTGGCTGGAAGACACCCCCGCCGGCGTGGTGCACGATTGGAGCACGCCCACGGCGCGCTATGAACATCGCCCCAGCGGCCGTTTGCTGAGCAGCTTGCCGTTTTCGCAGGTCAGCGCGGCTACCTTGGCCGTCAGCCTGACTGATGACCCATTCGGCACGGTGGCGGCCACCGAGCGCTTGCTGGCGTACTTGCATGGCAGTGAGCGCCGGCACCTGCGGGTGGCGCCTGGGGATATCGCGGTGGGGGAGATTGGCCATTTCGCGTTCTTTCACGAACGGTTTCGCGAAAGCCTGTGGCCGATTGCGTTGGCGTGGTTGCAGGCGGGGACGCTGCCGGAGGCGGTACCGGGCCGGGTGATCAGTTGAAGGCCCAATCGCGGGTGTAGGAGCGGCCTTGTGTCGCGAAAGGGCTGCGCAGCAGCCCCAGTATCTCGCCGTCATGCAAAATTGCTGGGTCTGCTACGCAGCCCTTTCGCGACACAAGGCCGCTCCTACACTGGCTGCGTGGTAGTGGCCTCGCCCCGCAAGCGGTATCAGGCGAGCCGCGTCAGTGGCTGCCCGGCAAATTTCACCCCCGCCAGCCCGTGCTTGATCAGCGCACGGATGTTGCCATGGTCACTGCCTTCAGGCGTTGCCAGCACGCTGCGGTAGTGCTCACCGAAAGCCAGCAGCGCTTCCTGGTCGCTCAAGCCTTCCAGCAACGCCAGGCCCAAGGTCTTGCACGAACCTTCGTTTTGCCCGGCGGCATTGTGCACACCGCCATTGTCGAACGCCTGGGGCTGGTAGCTGTAGTTGCCGGCAATGAACGCCAAGGTGTCGGCGAACGCGTGTTCGCCACTGGCCAGGCTGGCGCGCAGGGTAGTCAGATCAGTCACGGGGTTTTCCTTTTTCGAACGCCGCTTGCTGCTCGGCGCTGGCTTCTTTCTGGTGTTGGGCTTTCCACTCGGCGTAAGGCATGCCGTAGACCGCCTCGCGGGCGTCGTCCAGGCTCAGCTCCAGCTGGCGCTCGTCAGCGGCGGCTTTGTACCACTTGGACAGGCAGTTGCGGCAGAAGCCGGAGAGGTTCATCAAGTCGATGTTCTGCACGTCGGTGCGCTTTTGCAGATGGTCGACCAGGCGCCGGAACGCGGCGGCTTCGAGTTCAAGCTGTTGTTGTGGGGTCATGGGGTGTCTCTCAGATCATGCGGTTCTTCAGGTGGCGGCCGCCGTTTATCACCAACTGGCTGCCGGTGCTGTACTGGCTTTCGAGCAGAAACAGCACGGCGTCGATCAGCGGCCGGGCGCCGGGTTCGAATTCCAGCAGGGCTTTTTTCAGGGTTTGCTGGCGATAGTGCTCATCGCCGCCTTCCTTGAGGATCAGCAGGCCAGGCAGGATACCGTTGACGCGCACCTTGGGCGCGTACAGTTCGGCGAACGACAACACCATGTTCTGCAGCGCGGCCTTGGTGGCCGCGTAGCCGATGTGGCTCTTGCTGCCGCGCGAGGAGGTCTCGTCGCAGATATGGATGATGTCGGCCTTGTCGACCTTGTTCAGCAACTCGCCCAGGGCCAGGTTCAGGTGGTAGGGCGCCTCTACATGCAGGCGGAACATGGTGTCGAGGTTGTCCAGGCCATCGTCCAGCCACAGCGAGGCGTTGTGAATGACGGCGCGCAGGCCGTCATAGTTGCCGTGCAGGTGGTCGATCAGCGCCTGGCGCTGGTCGGCAACGGTCAGGTCGGCCTGGAACGGGTAGATGTTCGGGTGCGCCGCGTGCGGCTGAATATGCCGGCTGGCGCTGACCACCGTATGGCCGGCCTGCGCCAGTTCCAGCGCCAGGGCCAGCCCGACACGCTGGCTGGCTCCGGTGATGAGGATTGGGCTGTTCATGTTCGGGGCGGTCTGTCGTCTGTCCGTGCGAAGTGCCCCAGCATACCCGAACTAGGTGGCCTTGCGGGCCTGCCCGGCGCCGTCTGAATGGGCGGCAGGCGCGGCATTCAGCCAGCCGGCCAGCAGGCGCGTGGACAGCGGTATGAACAGGTAGACCATTAGCGGCGTCAGCGCCAAGGTGCTGAGCAGCACGCGCGGTAGCAGGTCGAGCGCGCCCAGCCAATGGCCGAACACCAGGTTGAACAGCAGCGAGACCGGGAAGAACGCCAGCCAGATGGCGGTGGCCTGCTTCCAGCGCGGCGGCTTTTGCACCGTTTGGGTGCCGAACCAGTCTTCGATACCGCTTACGCGCGTCTCTCTGGGGCGTTCGAACAGGCCGTCACCGCGTTGCAGCCAGGCCCGGCGCGAGGCCGAATATTCCCAGGCATGCAGGGTGTCTGCGTTGGTAAAACGGAAGATGATCTGAAACTCATCGCCTTCGGCTGGCGGGGCGAGGATGCCTGAGCCGAGGTAGCCGGTGAAGTCGGTAGCCAACTGCTCGCCTTCGTGCAGCCAGGCCAGCAGGTCCTGGTAGCGGCCACGGGCGGCGCGGCGCGACACCATCAAGGTGACGGGGTGGGTAGACATCGTGTATCTCCTGGCGACGGGACTGGCGGGTAGCCGGCCCCTATGGCGTGCGGCCCGGGGTGGTGGGCGACGCAGGCTTGCTTGCAAGAATCGGGCGAGGATTATCGCTGAATCAGGTTACAGATGCTGTGCAGTTAGTCAGAAACCCTTAACTGGCCATTTGCGCATGCAGCTCTGGGTGCACCTGGCGGTGGGCCTGGAGGATGTATTCGCGCAGGCGTTCGATTTCTTCGGCGGGGCTGGCGGTCAGGTCGTAGGCGGCAAGGTTGGCCCCGATGCGCCGGCGCAGCACGCCGTTCAGGCCAATGGCCGGGATGCCGTCCGGGGCAAAGCGCAGGTCGAATTGCGCAGGTGCTTCGGGCAAGCCGCGCACCTCGACCAGCACGCCTTTGAAGGAGATGTCGCGCACCCACAGCGCGCTTGGCTTGCCGCGTGCGCCGAGCAACGGCGCTGGCTGCGGCAGCGACAGGCGCCACGGGCGCAGCATGGGGCCGTCTTCGTAGATGTCGGGGGCGCCGAGCTGCAAGTGCACGGCGTGGAATTCGTCCTCGACCAATTGCAGCGGGAAGCTGATCTGCTGGTTGTCGAGTTTCGCCTGCAGGGTGACTTGCTCGTGGGCCACCAAGCGGGTGAGCAGGGCTTTCAAGCGGCTGTCGCCATTGACCAGCAGGCCCGACATGGGGTCGGCCAGGTTCAGTTGCGGCATGTGCTGCATGTCCTGGATGAAGTCCAGCTCGTCCTGGGAGAGGAGGGCATCTGCGTGCATGGTCGAACTCGATGAAAGCGGATTTGGAGATTTCTTCACGGCGATGGACCGCGCTGGGCGCGCTTGGTTCAGTCGCTCAAGCATTTTGCGCGACGGGCGGTCGGGCACGGGACTTTCGGCGGATGCGGCCTTTTGCCATTGCCGGGTGCTAGTATCCTACGTTTTCACTCAGTTACGGAATGCTCACTCGATGAAAGTCGCCATTATTTCAGGTTCGGTGTACGGCACCGCCGATGAAGTCGCCCGGCATGCCGAGTCGTTGCTCAAGGCTGCAGGTTTCGAGGCCTGGCATGCGTCGCGCGCCACCTTGCAAGACCTGCAAGGCTTCGCCCCTGAGGCGCTGCTGGCGGTCACTTCGACCACCGGCATGGGTGAGCTGCCCGACGGCCTGATGCCGCTTTACAGCGAAATCCGCGATGTACTGCCTGGGGCCTGGCGCGGCTTGCCGGGGGCGGTGATTGGGTTGGGCGATTCCAGTTACGGCGACACGTATTGCGGTGGTGGCGAGCAACTGCGCGAGCTGTTTGCCGAGCTGGGCGTGCGCGAGGTACTGCCGATGCTGCGCCTGGACGCCAGCGAAACCGTCACCCCCGAAACCGACGCCGAGCCTTGGTTGGCCGAGTTTGCAACGGCGCTCAAGAGTTTCCCGTAGGAGCGGCCTTGTGTCGCGAAAGGGCCGCAAAGCGGCCCCGGCGATATCAACGTGGTGCACAATCCTGGGGCTGCTTCGCACCCCGTTCGCGACACAAGGCCGCTCCTACGCGGTCCGCGTTTAGCGTTATTTCGGCGCTTCGCGCAACAACGCCAGCCATGCCTGCGCCGCGCGTGACAGGTAGGCCCCGCGCCGCCAGATAAACGCAATGTCCCAGCGCAGGTACTCCGGCGCCCGCAGAGGCAACCTCACCACCCCCGGCCGCTCCAGGGCGCGTGCGACGATCGCCGGTAACAGCACCACACCTTGCCCTGCCGCCACCAACGCCGCGAGAAAGTCCGCCTGGCCGCTGCGCCCGCCTTCTTTCGGGGTAAACCCCTCTTGCTGGCAAGCACTGAGCAACCGGTCATTGAGCACAAAACTGCGCTGGTACAGCAGAAACGGCGTGTCTGCCAATTGCGCCAGCGCCACGTCAGCTTGCCCGGCCAGTGGGTGATCGGCAGGCAGCAATGCGTCCAGCGGCTCGTTGCAGAACGGCTGGTAATCGAACGCCGAGTCGCTCGGCGTCAGGCTGCCGCCCAGTTCCAGCTCGCCGCTGCTCACCGCCTGCTCAACCATGCGGCTGCCGCCTTCGAGCAATTGCACGGCGATGTTCGGGTAGCGCCGCCGGTATTCGGCGAACAACCCGGCAAACAGCGCATCGCTGCCCAACAGTGGCAAGCCCAGGCGCAGTTCGCCACGCAGCATCTGGTCAAGGTCATCGAGCTCGCCCAGCAATTCCTGGCGCTGGCGCAGCATCACTTCGCCGCGCTCCAGCACGATGCGCCCGGCGGCAGTCAGTTGCAGCTGCGAACCGTGGCGCTCAAGCAGCGGCTGGCCGATGCTCTGCTCAAGTTGCGCAACCTGCTTGCTCACCGCCGACTGGCTGATGTGCAGCGTGCCAGCGGCCTGGGTGAAGCCGCCACGGTGTACCACCTCGATAAAACTGCGCAGCTGTTTGAAGTCCATGCTCGAATTCCATTTTGGAATGTCGAGTAGTCTAACAATTCGCTTCTGGAGTGGGCGGCCCAATTTTACAATGGTGCTGTCGCTGAGGACCCCCGCCCATGAACCCTGTAATCCACAAAACCCTACGCCTGCTGGCTGAGCTTGCGGTGTTGCTTGGCCTGTTTCTGCTCGGTGGCCAACTGGCCGCCTGGTTCGGCTGGCCCATCCCTGGCGGTGTGATGGGCCTGGCGCTGCTGCTGGTGCTGTTTGCCACCGGGGCAGTCAAGCCTGCCACCCTGCAGCGTGGCGCCGGGTTGCTGATGGCCGAAATGCTGCTGTTTTTCATCCCGGCGCTGATGAGCCTGCTGGACTACGGCAGCCTGCTGCGCAGCGAGGGTTGGCGCATTTTGCTGGTGATCGCGCTGAGCACCTTGCTGGTGATGGTCGTCACCGCCGTCACCGTCGAACTGGTCTGCCGCTGGAGGCTGCGCCATGAACCTTGAGCCGATGTCGCTGTTCTGGCTGGCCTTCACCTTGGCCGCATACCTGGGCAGCCGCTGGCTGTATCGGCGCACCGGGCGTTACCTGTTGTCGCCGCTGATTCTGGTGCCGGCGCTGCTGCTGGCAGTGGCAGTGCCGCTGCATACCGCCTATGCCGAATACGCCCGCAACACCCACTGGCTGATGGGCGTGCTGGGCCCGGTGACGGTGGCCTTCGCCGTGCCCATCTGGCAGCAGCGCGCGTTGCTGGCGCGGCACTGGCCGGCGCTGCTGGTGGGCATGCTGGCGGGTAGCGTGGCTTCAATCGGCAGTTCCTGGGCGCTGGCCCGTGGGCTGGCGCTGGACCCATCGGTCAGCCTGTCGCTGCTGCCGCGCTCGATCACCACCCCGTTTGCCATGCCGGTCGCCCAGGACCTGGGCGGCGTGCCGGAACTGACAGCAGTGTTCGTGATGTTCACCGGGGTGCTCGGCGCGGTCTTTGGCGGCATTCTGCTGCGTTGGCTGCCGCTGCGCACGCCGCTGGCCCGAGGTGCGCTGTTCGGCGTTGGCGCCCATGGTGCAGGCGTCAGCCGTGCCCGCGAAGTGGGGCACGAAGAAGGCTCGGTGGCGGGCCTGGTAATGGTGCTCACCGGCCTGCTCAACCTGTTTGCCGCGCCCTTGCTGGTGATGCTGGTGTGACCGTTCGTGCCACAGGCTCGCACGGTCATCAGGCTGGCTGCCAAGGCGACTTAATACCTTCGTATTGCCTTCTAGACTCAGCCTCGACATAGAGAGCACAAGAATGTGCCGAGGTGCCTTGCAATGAACGCAGCCTTGCCCTGTTCACACACTTACACACCGGGATGCCCCTGATGCCACTGGCCGAGATTCCACTGTGCGTCTGGCGCACCCGGAGCCAGGGTTTCACCTTCCGGGGCCAGAGCATTCGATACTGGACAGCAGGGCAAGGAGAGCCTCTGCTATTGCTCCACGGGTTCCCCACTGCCAGCTGGGATTGGCACTATCTGTGGGCACCGCTCACCCAACGCTTCCGCGTGATCGCCTGCGACATGCTCGGTTTTGGCGATTCGGCCAAGCCGCCTGACCACGACTACAGTTTGATGGAGCAGGCCGACCTGCAGCAGGCCTTGCTGGCGCACTTGCGCATCGAGCAGCCGGTGCACCTGCTGGCCCATGACTACGGCGGCAGCGTCGCCCAGGAACTCCTGGCCCGGCACCACGAACAGCGCCTTGAAGTGGCCAGTTGCGTGTTTCTCAACAGCGGGCTGTTCCCCGAAACCTGCCGTATGCTGCTGGCGCAGAAACTGCTGCTCAGCCGCCTCGGCTGGCTGATCGGGCGCTCGTTTGGCCGGGATGATCTGGTTCGCAATGTCACCCAGGTGTTCGGGCCATGCACCCACCCCAGCGAAAGCGCACTGGATGACCTGTGGAGCCTGGTGGCGGCCAACCGTGGGCCGCGGGTGCTGCACAAACTGATCAATTACATCCCGGAACGTTTTGCCTGGCGCGAGCGCTGGGTCGGCGCGCTGCAGCGCGGCGGTGTGCGCTTGCGGCTGATCACCGGGGTTGTCGACCCGCTTTCCGGGGCGCACATGCTCGAACATTACCGGCAACAGGTGCCCGAGGCCGATACCGTGGCCTTGCAGGGTGTTGGCCATTACCCGCACACCGAAGCGCCGGTGCAGGTGTTGCGCCATTATTTGGCGTTTCGTCAGCAGCCGCTGAGCTACATCCCACAGAAAGTCGCCTGGTCCTGAGTCAGGGCGGTGCGCGGTCTTTGTAGGAGCGGCCTTGTGCCGCGAAAGGGCTGCGCAGCAGCCCCGGCGATTGTGCGTGAGGCCAAGATCTTGGGGCCGCTGCGCAACCCTTTCGCGACACAAGGCCGCTCCTGCACAATCACAAGCGACTTGCCTGAGACGGACAAAAAAAAGCCGCTGCAAACGCAGCGGCCAATCGAGACGTAAGATCAAGGAGCTTCAAAATCAACGTCGTTGAACCTGGGCGGGCACTCGAGGCGAGGGGGAGATGCCTTCCGTGCCGGCCAGTGCGATCAGAATAAGCGCTTGATCCTGTGGGAAAAATAGCCGCTTCTGACATTCACCTTTACGGTTCGGGTAAAAGTGAGCGGCGCACTATAACCACGCGCGCCGCCGAATTTGCGTAATGCTATGTAAGCCTTTTCAACGTTCGCCGCTGAACCCCATCCGCCAACTGGTCGCCTGCGCCGCCGCCAGCAGGCGCTTTGCGGCCGGCCCCTGCTCATCGGCATGGAAGATCGAGGTCGGCCCGACCACGGTCATCACCGCTGCCACCTGGCCCATGGCATTGAACACCGGCGCCGACAGTGCATCCACCCCCGGCATCAGCAGGCCATGCACATGGTGCAGGCCACGCTCGCGGATCTGCGCCAGCAACGGCTCATAATCCTCTACGCTTTGCGCCATGGCTGCCAGTTCACGGTCACGCAGTTCGATGGTTTCGCGTTGCGGCAGGTGCGCGGCGAACACCAGGCCTGTGGATGAGCTGAGCAGTGGCAGCACCGAACCCATCTGCGTCACCACCGTCACGGCGCGCACCGCAGGCTCGATGCTGACCACCGTCGCCCCTTGGTTGCCCCACACGGCAATGAAGCAGCTTTCGTTGAGCTCGTCGCGCAGTTGCGACAACGGCAAGGCCGCCACCTTCAGCACATCGATGCTGCCCAACGCTGCCATGCCGACGCGCAACGCTTCGCGGCCCAGGCCGTAATGGTTGGTCGCCGGGTTCTGCTCGGCAAACCCGCTGGCGATCAGTGCTTGCAGGTAACGGTGCACCTTGCTTGCCGGCATCTGCACGTGTTCGGCCAGGCGCGACAACGAGGTCGATGGCGAGAGTTCGGCCAAGGCCTTGAGGATGTCGGTGCCGACCTCTGCCGAGCGGACCTTCTGTTTGCCGTTGTCGGCGCTGGTGCTGGTTTTGGCCATGGGAATTTCTGTGTCGGACATTTCGGATTGGCGCCTTTATAGCTTGACGCCGGCATGGGAGCAAATTACGTTATTCGTAATCTGATTACGATAAAAACAATGCAGACGTGCTGCCAGCCTGTCATCCCCGGGCCTCGCAGCCTGCTGCCCGTAAAGGCTCACGCAGCCCGGAGGCATCGATGAACCGCAGCACCTCCCCCGACCTTCAGTACCTGAGCGGTTTCGGCAACGAATTCGCCAGTGAAGCGCTGCCCGGCGCCCTGCCGGTGGGGCAGAACTCGCCGCAAAAGGCGCCCTATGGGCTGTACGCCGAGCTGCTGTCCGGCACCGCCTTCACCATGGCCCGCAGCGAACTGCGCCGCACCTGGCTATACCGCATCCGCCCCTCGGCCTTGCACCCGCGTTTCCAGCGCCTTGAGCAGCAGCCGCTGGCAGCACCGCTGGGCGCAATCAACCCCAACCGCCTGCGCTGGAACCCGCAGCCGATGCCCGCCGAGCCCACCGACTTCATCGACGGTTGGCTGCCGATGGCGGCCAACTCGGCGGCGGACAAGCCAGCCGGGGTCAGCGTGTACATCTACCGCGCCAACCGCTCCATGGAGCGGGTGTTCTTCAACGCCGATGGCGAGCTGTTGCTGGTGCCTGAGCAAGGCCGGCTGCGCATCGTTACCGAGCTGGGTGTGTTGCAGGTCGAGCCGCTGGAAATTGCGGTGATCCCCCGGGGCATGAAATTCCGCGTTGAACTGCTGGACCCCCAGGCCCGCGGCTACCTTGCCGAAAACCACGGCGCCCCGCTGCGCCTGCCGGACCTGGGCCCCATTGGCAGCAACGGCCTGGCCAACCCCCGTGATTTCCTCACCCCGGTTGCCCATTACGAAGAGGCCCAGGGGCCGGTGCAACTGGTGCAGAAGTTTCTTGGCGAGCACTGGGCGTGCGAGTTGCAGCATTCGCCGCTGGATGTGGTGGCCTGGCATGGCAGCAACGTGCCGTACAAATACGACCTGCGCCGTTTCAACACCCTCGGCACGGTCAGCTTCGATCACCCCGACCCGTCGATCTTCACCGTGTTGACCTCGCCCACCAGCGTGCCGGGCATGGCCAACATCGACTTCGTGATCTTCCCGCCGCGCTGGATGGTGGCCGACAACACCTTCCGTCCGCCGTGGTTTCACCGCAACCTGATGAACGAGTTCATGGGCCTGATCAAGGGTGCCTACGACGCCAAGGCCGAGGGTTTCCTGCCCGGCGGGGCTTCGTTGCACGGGGTGATGAGCGCCCATGGCCCCGACGCCGATACCTGCGACAAGGCCATCGCCGCCGAGCTTGCGCCGCACAAAATCGACAACACCATGGCCTTCATGTTCGAGACCAGCCAGGTGCTGCGGCCAAGTGTGCAGGCCCTCGAAAGCGCGCAATTGCAGGCCGACTACGACAGCTGCTGGGCCTCGTTGCCTAGCACCTTCAACCCGAACCGGAGATAACCGATGAACCACACCGCCATTGCTCGCAGCTGGGTCGAGCACGCCAACGGGCACCGCGACTTCCCGTTGCAGAACCTGCCGCTGGGTATCTTCAGCCGGCCAGGGCAGGCGCCGCGTAGCGGCGTGGCCATCGGTGACGCCATCCTCGACCTTGAGGCCGTGCTTGCCGCAGGCCTGTTCAACGGTTCAGCCAAGGCGGCGGTCGAGGCCATGCAGGGTGGTGCACTGAACGCATTCTTCGCCCTCGGCCGCCCGGCGCGCGTGGCCCTGCGCGAGCGCCTGCTCGGTTTGCTGGCAGAAGGCAGCGAGCACCAAGGGGCGCTGCAAGCGGCGCTGTACCCTGCCAGCGACTGCACCCTGCATCTGCCGGCCAAGGTCGGTGACTACACCGACTTCTACGTCGGCATCCAGCACGCCACCAATGTCGGCAAGCTGTTCCGGCCCGACAACCCGCTGCTGCCCAACTACAAATACGTACCGATCGGCTACCACGGCCGGGCCTCCACCCTGCGCCCGTCCGGCACCGATGTGCGCCGCCCCAAGGGGCAGACGTTGCCAGCCGGGCAAACCGAGCCGAGCTTGGGCCCCTGCGCGCGCCTGGACTACGAGCTGGAGCTGGGTATCTGGATTGGCCAGGGCAACCCGATGGGCCAGGCCATCCCGATTGGCGAGGCCGATGAGCATCTGGCCGGCCTGTGCCTGCTCAACGACTGGTCGGCGCGTGATATCCAGGCTTGGGAATACCAGCCGCTTGGCCCGTTCCTGTCCAAGAGTTTCATCACCACGCTGTCGCCGTGGGTGGTCACCGCCGAGGCGCTGGAGCCGTTCCGTTGCGCGCAACCGGCCCGCCCCGAGGGTGACCCGCAACCGCTGCCTTACCTGCTCGATGCCCGCGACCAGGCCAGCGGCGCCTTCGACATCGAACTGGAAGTGCTGCTGCGCACCGCACGCATGCGCGAGCAGAACCTGCCAGCGCACCGCCTGGCGCTGAGCAACACGTTGAACATGTACTGGACCGTGGCCCAGCTGATCGCCCACCACAGTGTCAACGGTTGCGCGTTGCAGCCGGGCGACCTGTTCGGTTCGGGCACGCTGTCCGGCCCTACGCCGGATTCCTACGGCAGCCTGCTGGAGATCAGCGAGGGCGGCAAACACCCGGTGCAGCTGCCCAGCGGTGAGCAGCGCAAGTTCCTCGAAGACGGCGACGAAGTCATCCTGCGTGCCCGCTGCGTGCGCGAGGGCGTGGCCAGCATCGGCTTTGGCGAATGCCGCGGTACTGTGGTTGCGGCCAACTGAGAGGGCAGGGCGATGGAGCTGTTCGGCTATTACCGTTCCACATCGTCGTACCGGGTACGCATCGCTTTGGCACTCAAGGGCCTGGGTTACCAGGCCATCCCGGTCAACCTGCTCAAGGGTGAGCAGCGCAGCGCGGCGTACCTGGCACTAAACCCCCAGGGCCGCGTGCCGGCCTTGCGGGCGGATGACGGCGAGGTGCTGCTGCAATCGCCCGCCATCATCGAGTACCTCGAAGAACGTTATCCACAGCCCGCGCTGTTGCCAGCCGGCTGCGAGATGCGGGCCAGGGTGCGCGCTGTGGCGGCAATTATCGGCTGCGATGTTCACCCATTGCACAACGTCAGTGTGCTCAACCAGCTGCGCCAACTGGGGCATGACGAGGCGCAGGTGAGCCAGTGGATCAGCCACTGGATCGGCCAGGGCCTGGCGGCGGTGGAGCAGTTTATCGGCGATGGCGGCTACTGTTTTGGCGAGGCGCCGGGGCTGGCCGATGTGTACCTGATCCCGCAGCTTTATGCCGCCGAGCGCTTCAACATCGACTTGAGCCACTACCCGCGCATTCGCCGTGTGGCGGCGCTGGCCGCGCAGCACCCAGCCTTTGCCCAGGCCCATCCTTCCTGCCAGCCAGACACCCCAGCTCAGTGAATCGAACGCTTGCCCGAGGGTAGCTGGGCCAGGCGTTCGCTGAGTTTGAGGCGCTGCACGGGGTCGTCGGTCAGCAGCAGCGCGTGCTCCAGGTCGAAGCGTTCGGCCTGGGGGCATTCCAGTTGCTGGTACAGGTTGGCGCGGCTGAGGTAGTCGTTGACCTGCGCCGGGCCCAGCAGCATCACCCGTTCTGCGTCCACCAGCGCAGCCATGGCGTTGTCGTTGCTGATGTGCAGTTGGCGCAGGTTGCGCGACAGCCGTTGCAGCATCTGCCGCGGTGTGGCGCTGCGCATATGCTCGGCATTCAGTGGCATTTGCGGGCCGTACTGGCGCGCCAGCAGTTCGCGGCAATCGGCAGGGTACAGGCGGCGGCCACCGCAGGGGTCGAGCAGGTGATCGGCGCCGGGTACGCGCAGCAGAAAATGGCCGGGGAAGTTCACCCCCTCCAACGGGATCGACAACCGCTGGGCCAGTTCAAGGGCGATGATGGCCAGCAGCAGCGGCTGGCCGCGACGGCGTTGCAGCACCTTGTCCATCAGCGCGGCTTGCGGGCGCAGCGGGTGGTATTCGTCCTGGGCAAACCCTTGGCTGTTCAGCTCACGCAGCAGCGGCTGGGCCAGTTCGCCCAACGGCAACATCGGCAGGCGCTTGCTCACCTCACGTTGCAGGTTGTGCACCTGGCCCAGGCACGCGGCAGGGTCGACGCTGCGGTCATGTTCGGTGGCCAGCCACAAGGTAGCTTCCAGCAGGGCGACCGGCTCGCGTTCCAGGCAGGCCAGGCAAGCTTGGCGTGGGTTCATAGAAGTCTCCGTCACGCCTGTACTTGTAGCGCTGGCGCAGCCTTTCGTCCAGTGGTCCGGCCGTCACCTGGGCATTGGCCGGCTGCCTATACTGCTAAATGCACCTGCCGGGGAGCCCGTCGATGTTTGCCCTAATGCAAAGCACTCGCACCCAGTCACTGCACCTGTTCACCGACCCGCCCACCGGGTTGAAGGCAGTGGTGGTTATCCACAGTGAACAACTGGGGCCAGCCTTGGGCGGCTGTCGCTACCTGCCGTACGCCGACGACGAAAGCGCCATCGCCGATGCCATCCACCTGGCTCAGGGCATGAGCTACAAGGCTGCGCTGGCCGGGCTGGCGCTGGGCGGGGGCAAGGCGGTGATCGTGCGCAACGCCCATGTCGAAAACCGCGCCGCGCTGTTCGAAGCCTTTGGGCGCTTTGTCGATAGCTTGCAGGGGCGTTTCATCATCGCCGTGGACAGCGGCACCTCGACTCTGGACATGGACTGCATCGCCCAGTCGACGCAGCACGTCACCAGCACAACGGCATCCGGCGACCCCTCGCCGCATGCGGCCATGGGGGTCTTTGCCGGCATTCGCGCAACCGCGATGGCTCGCTTCGGCAGCGATAACCTGGAGGGGTTACGGGTGGCGGTGCAGGGGTTGGGCAATGTGGGCTATGCGCTGGCCGAACAGCTGCATGCGGCGGGTGCCGAGTTGTTGGTCAGTGACTTGGATCAGGGCAAGGTACGCGTTGCAGTGGAGCAATTGAACGCCAAGCCTTTTGCCCATGAGGCGCTGGCCAGCACCCCGTGCGATATCTTCGCGCCCTGCGGGGTTGGGCCGGTGCTCAATGGGCAATCGGTGATGCAACTGCGCTGTGCGGCAGTTGCCGGCTCGGCCAATTACCAGTTGACCCATTTGCAGGTGGCCGACCAATTGGAGCGACGCGGCATTTTGTACGCACCGGATTATGTGATCAACGCCGGTGGGTTGATCTATGTTGCGCTGACCCACCGTGGCGCCGACCACGGCACCATTACCGCGCACCTGGCGGGCATTGCCAGCCGGCTCACCGAGGTGTTCGCCCACGCCCAAGCTGAAAAGCGCTCACCGGCGCGGGTGGCGCAAACGCTCGCAGAGCGGTTGCTCTACGGTTGACGGCAATTACTGCGCCGCTTCACCTTCGAGCAATTCGGCCAGTGCATCTGGTTGGCTCTTGAACGCGCGGGCAAAGACATCGCGGTTTTTGGCCATGTAGATGCCGGCTTCTTCGACCTGCTTCTCGCTCAGCGAAGGCACCGCTTTTTGCAGCACTTCTGCCAGGCGCTCGGCCAGTTCGAGCATCTTGTCGTGACGATCTGCTTCGGCCTTATCCATGAACAAGCGCTCCGGGTCGCGGCTGCTGCGGTATACCACTTCGACGGCCATTCATCACCTCTGTGCCTTTTAGCTTGGTTGGATTTTTACTGTATAGGCATACAGTACATCGACAGGCCCCCGTTGCGCAACCCGAGTGATGGCCTTTTGCACAGAAAAACAGCGTAGCGCAAAGGTGCCCTGCGGCAATCGGCCACCTTCCAAGACAGGGTGTATGGCCCTTTAACTGCATGGCAAAAACGTCATGCACGCCATCCATCATCCTTCTGTCGTATCGGGGAATCGAACATCGTGAACATCAAATGGGCAGACAAGCTGCGCAAGGGCCTGCACGGCTCGGCAGATTCGCTGGGCAACCTGTGTGTGGAAGCGTTCCACTACCTGGCGTTGTTCGGCATCGGCGCAATCACCGCCTATGCGGCGGTGGTGACCTTCATCGACATGCTGGGCAAGGGCGGGATCAGCGTGGACGATATCCTGCTGCTGTTCATCTACCTGGAGCTGGGGGCGATGGTGGGGATCTATTTCAAGACCAACCACATGCCCATCCGCTTCCTGCTCTACGTCGCCATCACCGCGCTGACGCGCCTGCTGATCGGCGATGTGTCGCACCACAAGGCGCCGGATGCCGGGCTGCTGTATGTATGCGGCGGCATCCTGCTGTTGGCGTTTTCCATCCTGGTGGTGCGCTACGCCTCTTACCGTTATCCATCCACGCGGGTGCTGGATGCCAACGGTACGGAAGTCGACGAGGGCAAGTAGGCCTCAGTTGGCAAGACCCGCAGCGGGGAAAGGTGTGCTGCGACGGTGCTCGCCGGTCAGTGCGGCGAGCACTTCCAGCGGGTTCTGCCCAAGCTCGATGGCCAAGCCCAGGCGGATGCTGTCGATAACCCGCTGCAGGCGCACCGGGTCGTTGCGTTGCTCTTTGCTGATCAGGCGCTTGGCGACCACGCCGCTGTCGTCGGAGAGGGTCAGCATGATGCTGCCGTCCAGGCGTTCGATGCTCAGGTTGACCCGGTACTCGGGTGTGAAGGCAGCACTGATTTGGTCGAATGGGTTGTTCATGGTCAAGGTCTGCAATGAATGACTGCAGAAATTGACCGGGCCTGGGCGGGGTTGGTTCAGCCCCGTTGATCGCGGCAAACGAAAACGCCCGGCGCAAGGCCGGGCGTTGTGTCAGTAGTTCAAGAAGCTTGATCAGGCGTCTGGGTCGCTTAGCTCCAGCACCCCGCGCTTGCTGCGCAGCTTGCCGTAGAAGTGTTCCAGCGCGTGGTTGAGCTTGCTGGCGGCGCCGTCTACCGCCTGGTCTAGCGACCCTGCAGTGTGGGTAACCGAAATTGGCGAGTGGCCTTTGGGGCGAGCCTCCATTTGGCAGCGTTTGTCATGGGTGCCAGGCTTGGCGCCGTTGTCGTCGCGCAAGTGGACTTCGATGCGGGTAAGGTCATCCTCGTAACGTTCGAGGTTGCTTTGCAGGGTGGTACGCACCCAATCGTTCAAGCGGACGTTGCCCTGGATCTGGTTGCTGCTGTTGACCTGGATTTGCATGACTTCAATCCTTATTCAGCTTTGCTCGCAGAAGGTGCCGCCAAGCCACTGAGGGCGTTGGTCTTTGTGCGCCTCTTGACTCTAAGGTCAGGCAAGTGGAGAACGAATTCAAGCCCCTATTTGAAAAATAATATGTATTTGGGGTTTTGCCGGGCGCGCCTCACGCACCCGGCAGTCGGTCAGAACGCCACCGACGTTTGCACGTACAAGGTGCGCGGCTCACCGACGTATTTGCCCTTGTTGTTATCGTCGAACGAGCGGGTGTAGTACTGGCGGTTGAACAGGTTCTTCACCCCCACGGCTACCTTCAGGTCCGACAGCTGCGGGCCAAAATCGTAGCCTGCGCGGGTGCTCACCAGCATGTAGCCGGGGATGCGCCCGGTGCTGCCGTCGGCGCTCTCGCTGCCGGTATTGGCGTTGTCGGCGTACTGGCTGCTCTGGAAGCTGCTGTCCAGGTCCAACTGCCATGGCCCGTCGCTGTAACCGACGCCCACCGTGCCTTTGTGGCGCGAGGAGAACGGCACCTGATTGCCTCTGTTCGGGCCATCTTCGCGGATAGTCGCATCCACAAAGGCGTAGCTTGCATGCACATCGAAGCCGCTCAGCGCCGGGCTCAGGCTGTCCAGGGCGTAACGCAGGCTGGTTTCGATGCCCTGGTGGCGCGTCTCGCCACGGGCGATGACACTGTCGTTGCTCTGGTTGCTTTCGTACTGGTTGTCGAAATTAATCAAAAACGCGCCGATCTCCGCTTGCAGGTCGCCATTGTCGTAGCGCGTGCCAACTTCCCAGGTGCGTGCCTTTTCCGGTTTTACTGCACCGCCAGTCACCCGGTTGGGCATCTGGCTGTACTGCACGCTGCCGAACGAGCCTTCGGTGTTGGCGTACAGGTTCCAGTTGTCGGTGAGGTGATACATCACGTTCAGCGCCGGCAGCGCAGTGTTGTAACTGCCCTGGTAGCGACGGCCGTTGAGTTCGTTGGTCTGCTCGGAGTCGATCATCTCGTAGCGCACGCCCGGGGTGATGGTCCAGCGGCCGATGTCGATGCGGTCATCCAGGTAGATGGCGTGGGCTTCGGTGTGGCCGCGGGTGTCGCGGTCGTTGCGGCTGTCGGTGGTGGGCAGCACGTTGGCGTTGGTGTTTTCGCGGTAGCGCAGTTCGTGGCCGGCCTCGTTGACGTAGCGGTAGCCGATGCCCAGTTCATGCCAGCTATCGCCCAGCGCCAGGCCCTGCGAGAAGCGCGTTTCGATGCCGCGCACCCAGTACTCGCGTGGCGACAGCGAGACGAACCCGACCTGTTCCAGGTAACCGCTGCGCAGGGTGTTGGTGTAGAAGCTGTTGACGCTGAACTGGCGGTCGTCCTGCTTGTAGTCGTAGCCGACGTTGAACAAGGTGCGGCGCCCCCAGAACTTGTCCTTCAGGCGCGTCGACTGGTACGGGTCGGCATCGTAGTCGGCGCTGCTGAGGCCGCCCGGCATCTGCGCTTCGCCTTCGTAATACTGCGCCATGGCGTGCAGGCTGTTGGCTTCATCGAGCTGCAGCTTGCCCTTGAGCATCAGGTCGTCGATTTGTGTGTCGCTGTGCTCGCGCCAGTCGCCGCCGCGCGTGCCCGAATACAACAGGGCGCCGCCCAGGCCGTTGTCGTTGGTGCCACCGACCAGCAGGTTGGCGCTGTTCTTGAACCCGTCGTGGCTCGACGAGGGGCTGATCTGGTTTTGCATCGCCGCCTTGAACGTCGCCTCTTCGGGGATGGCGCGGGTGACGAAGTTGACGATGCCGCCGACGTTCTGCGGCCCGTAGCGCACGGCGCCGCCGCCGCGCACCACATCCACGGCATCCATGTTGCCCATGCTCAGCGGCGCCAGCGACAGTTGCGGCTGGCCGTAGGGGGCGAACGGCACCGGGATGCCGTCCATCAGCACGGTGGAGCGCGAGGCCAGGCGCGGGTTGAGGCCGCGAATGCCGAAGTTCAGCGCCAGGTCATGGCTGCCGGTGCCGCTGTTTTCTGGCGCGTTGACGCCGGGTATGCGGTTGAGCACTTCACGCGCCGTGGTGGCGCCGCTGCGTTCGAATGCCTCGCGGCGCACCACATCGCGGGCGCCGGGGTGTTCGAAGACGTTGTCCTGGCGGGCATCGGCCAGCCAGTCGCCGACCACGGTGGACGCGCCCAGCTCGACCGGCGCACCGGCTGCCGGGGTTGGCAGCGGTTGCAGGGTGTAGGCGTTGTCAGCCTCCTGGCGCGCCTGCAAGCCGCTGCCGCGCAGCAGCGCATCCAGGCCTTGGGCGGTGTCGAAACGGCCTTCCAGGCCTGGGCTGCTCAAGCCTTGGGTCACGGCAGAGCCGAACGAGATCAGCGCGCCGCTCTGGCGGCCGAACTGGTTGAGGGCTTGTTCGAGGTTGCCGGGGGCGATGTGGTAGTCGCGGGTTTCGCCAGCCAGGGCGAAGGGGGCAACGAGCAACAGGGCGTAGGCCGGAGGGCGCAGGTACATGTGACGAAGGTCCTGTGAGAAGGGGTTCTGCCTTCTCTGTCACGCAAGGTTCGGAAAATGGCTCAGGGTTATGAAATTATTTTTTCGGCGGCGATCAACGCTCACCCGGTAGCCGCTTCGACCGACACCCAGTAGCGAGTAAACCTGCGCACCTTCACCGGCAGCGCCACTTCGAGCATGGCCAGAATCCGCTCGCTGTCGGCAAGCGGGTAGGACCCGGAAATGCGCAAGTCAGCCACCTGCTCACTGCACCCCAGTTGCCCCAGCCGATAGCGCGAAAGCTCGGCAATGAAGTCGCCCAGGCGCATCTGCGCCACCACCAGCATGCCGTCCACCCACGCAGCGCGGTTCGGGTCCAGCGGTGCGATGGCCTGCCAGCTGCCGGTGGCGAAGCGCGCCTGATGCCCCGCCAGCAGCGACCGCCCGGCCACCTGTGCACTGCCGCTGAAGACCGAGACCAGGCTGAACCCGTCGAACTGGCGCACGTTGACCCGGCCGCTCTGCACTTGCAGCTCGCCCTGGGCTGTTTGCAAACGCAATGGCCGTGGGTCGTTGGCCGCTTCGAGCAGCAGTTCGCCCTCTTTGAGCCGCACCAGCCGCTGCTGGCCGTCGAAGCGCACATCGGCTGCGCTGCGGGTGTTCAGGTGCAGCTGGCTGCCGTCGTCCAGGGCCAGGCGGCGGCGCTGCCCGACTGGGCTGCGGTAGTCCGCCATCAGCCCCGGCAACGGGTTGTGCTGCTGCAGGCCAAGGCCGGTGGCACTGGCCACTCCCACCAGCAACAGCGCCTTGAGCGCACGGCGCCGGGCCGGGGAGGGCGGGGCCTGCAAGGTGGCGTGCACCACCGGCGAAGCCACCCCGCGCAGGCGGCCATTGACCTGCTGAATGTGCGCCCAGGCGCGTTGGTGCTCGCTGTCGGCATGCAGCCAGTGTTCCAGCGCCTGTTGCTGGTCGAAGCTTTCGTCCTGGGATTCCAGCAGCCAGTGCACCGCCTGTTGCGCCACTTGGGGCGAAAATGGGGTGTTCACAGGGCGAAGTAGCAGCGCAGCGCTGCCTTGTGCAGGTAGCGCTTGACGGTGGCCAGCGAAATGCCCAGCTCGCGGGCGATCTCGCCCTGGCCCAAGCCATCGACCTGGGCCAGCAGGAAGGCCCGCTTGACCAGCGGCGCCAGGCCATCGAGCAGGCGGTCCAGCTCCAGCAGGGTTTCGAAGATCAGCGCTTTGTCTTCTTCGCTCGGCGCCACGTGCTCGGGCACCTGCGCCAGTGCCTCAAGGTAGGCACGCTCCAGCTCCTGGCGGCGAAAGTGGTTGCACAGCACGCGCTTGGCGACGGTGGTAAGGAACGCGCGTGGCTCGACCAGTTGCGGCGCTTCACGCGCTTGCAGCAGGCGCACATAGGTGTCCTGCGCCAGGTCTGCCGCGCTGTGCGGGCAGCCCAGGCGGCGCTTGAGCCAGCCGGTCAGCCAGCTGTGGTGCGCAAGGTAGAGGCCTTCAACGGTAGAGGTCAGGGCGCTGGACACCGAGGAAACTCCGGCGCCTGCTGGCGCAACTGGAAGTAAGAATTGTTCGCATTATATTCGTCGTCTCAGGCTGTCCGCTACCCCCGCGTTCATCGCCGGGCTTTGCTTATGAGAATTGAAATCATTATTATTGATGCCCCTTTACCCGGACCCCCGCGATGAACCGCAAAGCCGCCGGACTTCCCTTGAGCTATCGCCTGGCCGTGGCCTCGCGCTGCCTTGCCGCCTGTGTCGGTGGCTATGTGCTGGCCGCGCAGGTCAGTGTCAGCGGTGCGCTGCTGCTGCCCATGGCCCAGGTCGACGCTGCGCTGACCGGCATGCTGCTGTCGTTCGTGTTTCTGCTGCTGGCGTTCATCTGGTGCTTTGCCTGTAGCAATGCCTGGCGCGCCTGGGCCGGGGTGTTGCTGCCAAGCCTGGCGCTGGGGCTGGTCAACGGGCTGGTCTACTGGATGAAAACCCCATGAAAGAGGGCTTTCGCCAAGCCATGGCATGGCTGCACACCTGGACGGGCTTGATCTTCGGCTGGCTGCTGTTTGCCATCTTCCTCACCGGCACGCTTGCCTACTTCAAGGAAGAAATCAGCCACTGGGCCAAGCCTGAAGTGCATAGCCACCCGCTCGATGCCGAGCGCAGCCTGGCCATGGCCCAGCGCTACCTTGAGGCCAATGCCGGCACTTCCAGCAACTGGCTGATCCGCCTGCCCAGCGAGCGTGAACCGGCCCTTAGCGTCGGTTGGCGCGACCCTCAGGGGCAAGGCCGGCGCGGTTTTGTGCGTAAAGAGCTGGATGCTGCCAGCGGCGCCGAGGTGCAGGCCCGTGAAAGCCGGGGTGGCGACTTTTTCTACCGCTTCCATTTCGAGCTGCAGATGCCCTATCCGTGGGGCCGCTGGCTGGCCAGTTGCTGCGCGTTCGTCATGCTGCTGGGGCTGGTCACCGGCATCATTACCCACAAGAAAATCTTCAAAGAGTTCTTCACCTTCCGCCCCGGCAAGGGCCAGCGCTCCTGGCTTGATGGGCATAACGCCATCGGCGTGCTGGCGCTGCCGTTCCACCTGATGATCAGCTACAGCAGCCTGGTGATCTTCATGTACATGGTGATGCCGGCCGGCATCCTTGCCAGCTACGGCAACAGCGGCGGCTATTTCGATGAACTGTTTGGCCGTGACGAAGTGCCCGAGGCGGCTGGCGAGCGGGTGCCACTGGTGCCTTTGCCGCAGTTGTACGCCAAGGTCCAGCAGCAGGCCCCCGGCGCGCGCATGGGTTTCATCCAGGTGCACAACCCTGGTGATCGCAATGCGCGGGTGAGCCTGGCGCGCGCCGCAGCCGACAGCGTCGCCTACAAGCGCAGCGCCAACTGGACGTTCGACGGCACCAGTGGCGCGCTGCTGACCCAAGGCGCGCCGGAAAGCGCGGCGATGATGACCGCGTTCACTTTCGTCGGCCTGCACATGGGCAATTTTGCAGGCCCTGGGCTGCGTTGGTTGTACTTCGTGTTTGGCATTGCCGGCACGGCGGTGATCGGCACGGGCCTGGTGATGTGGCTGGGCAAGCGCCAGCTCAAGCATGCCAAGAGCGCGCACATGCCCGGTGAGTTGCGCCTGGTCGAGGTGCTCAACATCGCCAGCATGAGCGGCCTGTTGCTGGGTGTGGCGGCGTTCTTCTGGGCCAACCGGCTGCTGCCGCCTGCGCTCGAAGGCCGCGACGGCTGGGAAATCGACAGCTTCTTCACGCTGTGGGCGCTGGCTTTGCTGCATGCCGCGTTGCGCCCGGGCCGCCGAGCCTGGGGCGAGCAACTGGCGCTGGGCGCCTTGGCCTTTGGCCTGTTGCCGCTGCTCAATGCACTGACCACCGGGCAGGGCCTCAACCATTCGCTCGCCGTGGGCGACTGGGCCATGGCCGGGTTCGACCTTACGGCGCTGGGCACCGGTCTGTTCCTCGCCTGGGCGGCGGGCAAGATGCTGCGTGCACCCAAGGTGGTGGCCAAACGCGCCGCAAAAGGTGACAAGCGCACAGCCCTGGAGGCGCAGTGATGCTGGCCTTCGCCCTGATCGGTTTTGCCGGGTTTGCCAGCCTGTGCCTGGCCATGGAAAAACACTTCAACGAACTGCTCAAACGCAAGCCCACGGCCGTTCAGCGCAAGGCCCTGCGCGTGGCTGGCTGGGCGTTGCTGCTGGTGTCGCTGCTGCTGGCTGTGCAGGTGCGCGGGCTGGCGTTGGGGCTGGTGGAGTGGGTTGCGGTATTGATGGCCGGCGTCACCTTGTGGGTGTTCGGCCTGCCTTACCAGCCACGGCTGTTGCTCGCGGCGGCTGCGGCCAGCTGTGTACTCGGGCCGCTGCTGGCCGTGCTTGCGCTATGACAACATGAGCGACCCTTTGCACGACAGCGGCCGGGCGCGGTTTGTCGAGGTATTTACCGCCCAGCGCGCGCGCATGGAGGCGCTGGTCAACCGGCGCATCGGCTGCCGCGCCACTGCCTCGGATCTGGTGCAGGACTTGTTCCTGCGCTTTTGGCGGCGCCCCGACGTCAAGGTCGAAGCCCTCGATACCTACCTGTTGCGCAGCGCCAGCAACCTGGCCATCGACTACCTGCGCAGCGAAGGCGCGCGCGACCGGGTTACCGAAGGCCTGTTGCACCATGACGACGAACCCGCAGCGCAGGCACCCGAGCAGGCGCTGGAGGTCGACCACGACCTGCAGTGCATTGAGGCCGCCTTGCGCGCCTTGCCCGAACGCACCCAGCAGATCTTTTTGCTCAACCGCATCCATGGTTGCACCTATGGCGAAATCGCCAAGGCCATGCAGCTGTCCCAGAGCGCCGTAGAAAAGCATATGATGCGCGCCCTTGAAGCGTGCAAGGCCAGCGTCGCCGAACCCGCCCGCTCACCCCGCCTGCCTGGGAGCGCCCGTCGATGAGCCTGGAAACGCCGATCACCGCCGAACAGTCGCAAGCGGCGTTGCGCTGGCTGGGGCGCAATCGCCAGCAGCCGGGGCAGGCCGAAAGCGCGGCGTTCAAGCGTTGGCTGTTGCAGCACCCGGCCCATCGGCAGGCCTATGCCGAGGCCGAACAGCTGTGGCAGCAGACCCAAGCCCCGGCCGCCCGGCTGGCCGCCGAGCAGCAGGCCGATCTGCAGCATTACCTCGACGCCATGCGCCGCCCACCGCGCACCCGCCAGTGGCCGCGTATTGCGGTAGCGGCGTGCCTGGTACTGGGGCTTGGCAGCGCGGCAGGCTGGCAGCCGCAGTTCTGGCTGCAGGACCTGCGCGCCGATTACACCAGCGCCGAGCAGGTGCGCCAGGTGACCCTGGCCGATCAGTCGCAACTGACCCTGGATGCCGGCAGCGCGGTCGCTGTGGATTTCGACCACGGCGAGCGGCGCGTCACTTTGTTGCGCGGGGCTGTGT
The DNA here is from genome assembly GCF_014268825.1 of Pseudomonas sp. SWRI51. NCBI lineage: Bacteria > Pseudomonadati > Pseudomonadota > Gammaproteobacteria > Pseudomonadales > Pseudomonadaceae > Pseudomonas > Pseudomonas sp. SWRI51. The sequence goes on from NZ_JABWRG010000029.1 coordinate 26,495, forward strand.
TCTTTCAGGTGAGTCACACCGGTGAGCCGTTCGTGGTGCAGGCCAATGCGGGTGAGGTGCGCGTGTTGGGTACCCAGTTCGAGGTGCGCGAGCACGGTGACGGCGCCCAGGTGACGGTGCGTAGCGGGCGGGTGGCGGTGACCCCGCATCCGGGCGCGCAAGCGGCGCTGCTGACGGCTGACCAGCAGGTGCGTTACGCAGCTGGTGTTGCAGGGCCGGTGGGCAAGGTCGACAGCGAAGGCCAATTGGCCTGGCGGCAAGGCTGGCTGAATTATTACCAGGTGCCCTTGGGGCAGGTGGTCGAAGACCTGCGGCGCTATTACCCGGGGCGCATTGTGTTGCTTGATGATGAATTGGCACAGCGCACAGTCAGCGGCAGCTTCCCGGCGGGCGAACCGATGCAGGCCCTGGACTCGTTGGGCCAGGTGCTGGGTTTTTCCCGGCATACCCTGCTTGGCCGGTTGACCGTGCTGCGCTGAGCCAGCCTGCGGCTTTGTGTAGGAGCGGCCTTGTGTCGCGAAAGGGGCGCGCAGCGGCCCCAATATCTCGGCTTCATGCAAAATCGCCGGGGCCGCTACGCAGCCCTTTCGCGACACAAGGCCGCTCCTACAGGGCTACGTTGCTGGTGTCAGCCTGCAAAAAAATCAAAAAGCCGGTGAGGTATCCGCCAACGGCATCCGTGTAGTGAGTGAAAGTGCGATTCATTCGCAACCGATTATTCCCTTCTCAGGTCAGCGTCCATGAAGTTCACCCCGCGTTGCGTCCCGCTCTGGTTCGGCCTCAGCACTTTGTCCGTCCTGCCCATGGCGCCCCAGGCGCTGGCCGCGCAGCAGAGCCAAGCGTATGCCTTCGCCCAGCCGAGCCTGCCGCTGGCCCAGGCGCTCAATGCCTTCAGCCGTGCCACCGGGCAGAGCGTGGTGTACACCCTGGCACTGCCAGAGCAACAAGCACCGGCGCTCAACGGCTCGTTCAGCGCCGAGCAGGCACTGCAACAATTGCTTGGCAATTCCGGCCTGACCTGGCGCCGCCTGGATGCGCGCACCTTGACCCTGGACGCCGCTGAAACCGGCGCAGCCCTCAACCTGCAGGCGATCAACATCACCTCGCAGCAGGATGAATACAGCTACCAGCCGCCCGCCACGGCGTCGATCATGCGCGGCCAGGGCCCGAGCCTGGAGATCCCACACGCCATCAACGTGGTGCCGGCCCAAGTGCTGCGCGACCAGGCCCCGCGCAACCTGGACGATGCGCTGTACAACGTCAGCGGCATCACCCAGGGCAACAACTTCGGCGGCACCGCTGACACCGTCATGAAGCGCGGTTTTGGTGACAACCGCGACGGCTCGATCATGCGCGACGGCATGCCGCTGGTGCAGGGCCGCTCGCTCAATGCCAGTGCCGAGCGGGTCGAAGTGCTCAAGGGCCCGGCCTCGCTGCTGTACGGTATCCAGGACCCAGGCGGGGTGATCAACGTGGTCAGCAAGCGCCCGCAACGCGAGCAGTACAACGCTGTTACCGTGCGCGGCTCGACCTACGGCAGTGGCAAGAACGGCAGCGGCGGCGGCCTGGACAGCACCGGCGCGCTGGGCGAGAGCAACCTGGCCTACCGGCTGATCGTCGACCACGAAGACGAAGACTACTGGCGCAACTACGGCACCCACCGCGAATCGCTGCTGGCGCCGTCGCTGGCCTGGCTCGGCGAGGACACCCAGGTGGTGCTGTCGTATGAGCACCGTGAGTTTCTCTACCCGTTCGACCGTGGCACCGCCTTTGGCAGCAACGGCCACCCGCTGAAGATCCCCGCTACCCGGCGCCTGGACGAGCCCTACAACGATATGGAAGGGCGCTCGGACCTGTACCGGCTGGAAGTCGACCACCAGCTCAGCGACAACTGGAAAGCCCACTTCGGCTACAGCGCCAACCGCGAAACCTACGATGCCAGCCAGGTGCGCGTCACGGCGGTCAACGAGAGGGCTGGCACGCTCACCCGCAACAGTGACGGCACCCACAACGCCATGAGCCGCAACCAGTTCGCGACATTCAGCCTGAACGGCAATGTCGAGTTGGCCGGCATGCGCCATGAGCTGATCGCTGGGGTCGACCATGAGGACCGCAAGGTTTTTCGCGGCGATTTGATCCGTGGTGCGCGCAATACCTCGTTCAGCTACCTGGCCCCGGTTTATGGCCAGCAGGCTGAAGGCACCACCGTTAGCGCCACAGACAGCGACCAGACCGACAAGCTGCGCACCGACTCGCTGTTTGTGCAGGATGCCTGGCACCTCGATGACCACTGGATCGTGGTGGCCGGTGGGCGCTTCCAGCAGTATGACCAGTACGCCGGTCGTGGCCGCCCGTTCAGGGCCAACACCGATACCAGCGGGCAAACCTGGGTGCCGCATGCGGGCCTGGTGTATCAGGTGGATGACCAGCTGTCGTTCTATGGCAGCTACAGCGAGTCGTTCAAACCCAACTCGACCATTGCCCCGTTGAACCAGGCCAGCAGCGGGCCAGCCCGGCCGCTGACCCTGGACTCCGGTTTTGCCCCGGAGCAGGGCAAGGCGTGGGAGGTGGGCGCCAAGCTCGACATGCCCGGCGCCATCACCGGCACCTTGGCGCTGTTCGACATCACCAAGCGCAACGTGCTGGTGTCCAACAGCGACACGGCCACCGGCGGCATTCTGTACAGCGCGGCGGGCGAGGTGCGCTCACGCGGCGTGGAGCTGGACGTCAGCGGCCAGCTCAGCGAGCGCTGGAGCCTGCTGGGCGCTTATGCCTTCACCGACGCCGAAGTGACCGACGACCCTGACTACAAGGGTAACCGCCTGCAGAACGTCGCCCGCAACAGTGGCTCGGTTTCGGCGGTCTACGATTACGGCCGCGTGTTCGGCGGCGACCGCCTGCGCCTGGGCGCCGGCGCGCGCTATGTGGGCGAGCGGGCGGGCAATGCCAACAACGAGTTCGACCTGCCGGCTTACACCGTGGCCGATGCCTTCGCCAGCTACGAGACCAAGCTGGACGACCACAAGGTGCGCTTGCAGTTGAACGTCAAGAACCTGTTCGACAAGGTGTATTACAGCTCGGCGGTGAACCGCTACTTCGTCGCCGTGGGCGATGCCCGGCAGGTGAGCCTGTCGAGTACTTTGGAGTTCTGATTGCCTCCTGATGGGTGTTCCCTTCGCCGCAGGCTGTCGTTAGCTCCCGCAGAGGCCGTGCTCAACCGCAACATTGCTGGTTGTACCCAATCCTGTGGGAAACGATAGAGAGTTGTGGCGAGCGGGCTTGTCCCGCGTTGGGCTGCGCAGCAGCCCTGAAAACCCAAGGGTAATCCTCAGGGCTGCTGCGCAGCCCAACGCGGGACAAGCCCGCTCGCCACAAGGAGATATATCTGGCGAGCACAGGCTCAGCCCCCGAACGCTGCCCGGTATTCGCCAGGCGTGGCGCCCAGCGCCTGCCTGAACCGGTTGCTGAAATGGCTGGCGCTGGCAAAACCGCACGCCAGTGCCACTTGCCCCAGCGCCATGTGGCCAACGCGCAGCAACTGGCAGGCGCGGTGCAGCCGACGCGCCAACACGTACTGGTGGGGCGGCAGGCCGAAGCTTGCGCGGAACATCCGCGCAAAGTGGTATTCGGACAGGTTGCAGCGCAGCGCCAACTCGCCCAGGGTCAGCGGCTGATCGAGGCTGGCCTCGATGTAGTCGACCAGTTGCCGGCGCTGGTGCGGCGCAAGCCCGCCCTTGACCCGCAACCCTTCGCGCCGGCCTGTCTGGTGCAGCACCGCATGGTCGATGATCGCGTGGGCCAGGCTGTTGGTCAGTAGCCGCTCGCCGGGCTCGGCCCAGTTCAGCGCGACCAGTTGGCGAAAGCGCACGGCCTGCTGCGGGTCATCGAGAAAGGTCGCTTCATGCAACTGCATTTCCCGTGGCTCACGGTCCAGCAGGCGGGTGCAGCCCAGGGCGAACTGCGCCTCGCCCACATACAAATGCGCCAGGCGAATCTCGCCGTTGACGATCCAGTTCGACTCATGCCCGGCCGGCATGATGCACAGCTTGTCGGGCGCGCCTTTGTCGGCAGGCTTTTGCCGGCGAAACGTGCCCGTGCCGTCGGCGATGTAGCACGACAGCGTGTGGTGGCTGGGCGCCTGGTAGTCGCGAGCGTCGTTGCGGTTGCTCCACAACGCAGCCGCCAGCCCGTCGCCCAGTTGTGCGCTCAGTTCCAGCTGAGCGTGGGGGGAGGCGTGCATGGCGGTGAAGACTTGCAGGTGGTCGAATGCAGACATGGGCGGATCCTCTGCTGGCCATCCTACTGCGCCTTGGGCCAAGTGGCAGCAGGCAGCGGCGCAAAAGCGCAAGTTTGTGCAAGCGCGGGGGCGGTGCCGCGCAGAGACTGGACGCCTGCGATGGCCCTGGCTCATGGCAAACCTGCCTCCACACCTTGTGGGAGCGGGCTTGCCCCGCGACAGGGCCATAAGCCTGACCAAGGAAGCCTGCCATGAACCTGTCGTTGTACCTGCTCACTGTCCTGATCTGGGGCACCACCTGGATTGCCTTGAAGCTGCAACTGGGCGTGGTCGCCATCCCGGTATCGATCACCTATCGCTTCGCCCTGGCCGGCCTGATCCTGTTCGCCATCCTGCGGCTGACCCGGCGCCTGCAACCGATGAATCGGCGCGGCCACATGATCTGCCTGGCCCAAGGGTTGTGTCTGTTCTGCATCAACTTCATGTGCTTTCTCACCGCCAGCCAGTGGATCGCCAGCGGCCTGATCGCTGTGGTGTTTTCCACTGCCACGCTTTGGAATGCGCTGAATGCGCGGATTTTCTTCGGCCAGAAAATTGCCGCCAATGTGCTCGGCGGCGGCGTGCTGGGCCTGCTCGGGCTCGGGCTGTTGTTCTGGCCCGAGCTCAGCCACCACAGCGCCAGCCGCGAGACGCTGTACGGCCTGGGCCTGGCACTGCTCGGCACGCTGTGCTTCTCGGCGGGCAACATGCTGTCCAGCGTGCAGCAGAAGGCCGGCCTCAGGCCGATGACCACCAACGCCTGGGGCATGGCCTACGGCGCGGCGATGCTGGGCCTGTATTGCCTGGTCAGCGGCATACCGTTCGATATGGAGTGGAACACTCGCTATGTAGGGTCGCTGCTGTACCTGGTGATTCCGGGCTCGGTGATTGGCTTTACCGCCTACCTGACCCTGGTCGGGCGCATGGGGCCGGAGCGTGCGGCGTACTGCACGGTGCTGTTCCCGCTGGTGGCGCTGAATGTGTCGGCCGTGGCGGAGGGGTATGTGTGGACGGCACCGGCGCTGCTGGGGCTGGTGGTGGTGATGGCGGGTAACGTGCTGGTGTTTCGCAAACCGCGCGCCAGGGTAGCAATGCCCGCCCCGGCGCGTTGAAGCCGGTTCAGCCTTTCCACACCTGCGGGTTGACCAAGTCCTGTGGCCGCTCGCCCAGCAGGGCGGCGCGCAGGTTGTCCAGCGCCCGGTTGGCCATGGCTTCGCGAGTTTCGGCAGTGGCCGAGCCAAGGTGCGGCAGGGTCAGGGCGTTGGGCAGCTTGAACAGCGGCGAATCGCTCAACGGCTCTTTTTCATAGACATCCAGGCCCGCACCGCGAAGGGTGCCGTTTTGCAGGGCCTCGATCAGCGCCGCCTCATCCACCACCGGGCCACGGGCGATGTTGATCAGGAATGCACTGGGCTTCATCAGCTTCAGTTCACGCGCGCCGATCAGCTTGCGCGTGGCGTCGGACAGCGGCACCACGATGCACACGAAGTCAGCCTCGGCCAACAGCTGGTCCAGGCTGCGGTACTGGGCGCCAAGCTCCTGTTCAAGGGCAGCCTTGCGGCTGTTGCCGGCGTACAGGATGTTCATGTTGAAACCGAAGCGGCCGCGGCGTGCCACGGCCGCGCCGATGTTGCCCAGGCCGACGATGCCCAGGGTCTTGCCGTGCACGTCGCTGCCAAAGTGCGCAGGGCCGACGGTGGCTTGCCACTGGCCAGCCTTGGTCCAGGCGTCCAGCTCGGCGGTGCGCCGCGCGCAACCCATGATCAGGGCAAAGCCCAGGTCGGCGGTGCTTTCGGTGAGCACGTCGGGGGTGTTGGTGAGGGCGATGCCGCGCTCGTTGAAGTAGTCCAGGTCGTAGTTGTCGTAGCCGACCGACACGCTGGACACCACCTCCAGCTTGCCCGCACCTTCCAGTTGCGCCCGGCCAAGCTTGCGGCCGACGCCGATCAGGCCGTGGGCGTGGGGCAGGGCTTCGTTGAACTGGGCGTTGATATCGCCCTGTTTCGGGTTGGGCAGAATGACGTTGAAGTCTTGCTGCAGGCGCTCGGCCATGGCCGGGGTGATACGGCTGAAGGCCAGGACGGTCTTTTTCATCGGGCTGCTTCTCTGCAAGGCGGGGAACGAAGTCGGGCAGAAAAGCGGGGCCGCTGTGCGGCCCTTTCGCGACACAAGGCCGCTCCTACAGGTGGCGCAGGACTTGTAGGAGCGGCCTTGTGTCGCGATGGAGGGCAAAGCCCTCCCGTGGCCCTGTCTGCCAGACGCTGGGGTCAATGCATAGCAACCTACCATTGTCCCCACCCTCAATGCAGCAGCTTTTTCAGTTGGCGATGTGCAGTTCGTGGGTCTTGAGGTCGGCTTCGTTGGCGGCAAGAATTTCCGGCAGCGAGTTGCGCAGGTATTCGACCCAGGTCTTGATCTTGGCATCCAGGTATTGCCGCGATGGGTAGATGGCGTACAGGTTCAGCTCCTGCAAGCGGTACTCCGGCAGAATCCGCACCAGGCTGCCATCGCGCAGCCCCTCGATGGCTGTGTAGATCGGCAGCACACCCACACCCATGCCGCTGCGGATCGCGGTCTTCATGGCGTCGGCCGAGTTCACCTGGAACGGCGAGTTGGTGATGTTGACCACCTCCTGGCCTTCCGGGCCGTCGAATAACCACTTTTCCAGCGGGATCACCGGGCTGACCATGCGCAGGCAGGCGTGCTTGAGCAGATCCGAGGGCTTTTGCGCAAAACCGTGGCGGGCCACGTAGGCGGGGGCGGCACAGACAATGCTGTAGGTGATGCCCAGGCGCTGCGAAACGAAGCCTGAGTCGGGCAGCTCGGTGGCCAGCACGATGGACACGTCGTAACCCTCTTCGAGCAGGTCGGGCACGCGGTTGGCCATGGTCAGGTCGAAGGTGACATCAGGGTGCGAGTCGCGGTAGCGGGTAATGGCATCGACCACGAAATGCTGGCCGACGCCGGTCATCGAATGCACCTTCAACTGCCCGGCGGGGCGGGCGTGGGCATCGCTGGCCTCGGCTTCGGCCTCCTCCACATAGGTGAGAATCTGCTCGCAGCGCATCAGGTAGCGCTTGCCTGCCTCGGTCAGCGCAATGCGCCGGGTGGTGCGGTTGAGCAGGCGGGTTTGCAAGTGGGCTTCCAGGTTGGAGACCGCTCGCGACACGTTCGCGGTGGTCGTATCCAGTTGCGCCGCGGCAGCGGTAAAGCTGCCGAGCTGGGCTACGCAACTGAAAGCACGCATGTTTTGCAGGGTGTCCATGGGTCACTCTCGGTTTAGAGGACAAAATTGTGACATGAAGTAACGCGATTGAACGTGCGACTAAAGCCGGATTATCGCTGTTTTGGTAACAAAGATTCGCAGGAATATACGCTTATCGCCAATCAAACCCGCCCCTAGAATTGCCCGGCCCCTTCACCTCTTCCTCGGGAAATCGCCGCTGTGCCGCGTCGCAACATCGGAGCGCTCCGGGCGCTCAGTGCCTGTGTTTTAAGTTTGACCTTGAGCGGCTGTATCGGAACCTGGGGGATTGCCCCGCAAAGTACGACAATCCAGGCCAACCAGCTGGCCACCGACCACGCCATCCGCGAAGCGGTCGGTGATGCCCACTGGCCCGTGCGCCAGTGGTGGCGCGCCTATGGCGATGCGCAACTGAATGACTGGCTGGCCCAGGCCCTGGCCGGCAGCCCGAGCCTGGCCATGGCCGCTGCACGGGTACGCCAGGCGCGGGCAATGGCGGGGGTGGTCGAATCGGCTGAGCAGTTGCAGGCCAACGGCGAGGCCACCCTCAAACGCCACAATTGGCCCGAGGATCAGTTCTACGGCCCTGGCGCGCTGTCCGGCGCCAACACCTGGGACAACAACGCAGCCATCGGTTTCAGCTACGCGCTTGACCTCTGGGGCCGGGAGCGCAACGCCAGCGAGCAGGCGTTGGACCAGGCCCACATGAGCGTCGCCGAGGCCCGCCAGGCGCAGCTTGAGCTTGAGAACAACGTGGTGCGCAGCTATATCCAGCTCAGCCTGCACTATGCCCGGCGCGATATCGTCAAGGCGCAGTTGGCCCAGCAGGAACAGATTGTCGCCTTGGCCAAGCGGCGCCTGGACGGCGGCATCGGCACGCATTTCGAAGTCAGCCAGGCCGAAGCGCCGCTGCCCGAAACCCATCGCCAACTCGACAGCCTCGACGAAGCGATTGCCCTGGCCCGCAATCAGCTCGCCGCCTTGGCCGGCAAAGGCCCGGGGGCGGGCAGCCAGTTGCAGCGCCCGGCCCTGGCGCTTGGCGCAGCGCTGGAACTACCTTCGAGCCTGCCCGCCGAACTGGTCGGCCAGCGCCCCGATGTGGTCGCCAGCCGCTGGCAGGTTGCTGCCCAGGCGCGCGGCATCGACGTCGCCCATGCCGGGTTCTTTCCTAACGTCGACCTGGTCGGCAGCCTGGGTTTCATGGCCACCGGCGGCGGCCCGCTGGAGTTTCTGACCGGGCGCAAATTCAACTACAACGCAGGCCCCGCCATCAGCTTGCCGATCTTCGATGGCGGCCGCCTGCGCGCACAACTGGGCGAGGCCGCCGCCGGGTATGACCTGGCAGTGGCGCACTACAACCAGACCGTGGTCGGCGCGTTGAAGAACATTTCAGACCAGCTCATCCGCCGCGAGTCAATGAATGCACAGGCGCACTTTGCCGCCCAAAGCGTGGCCGCCGCGCAGAAAACCTACGACATCGCCACCGTGGCCTTCCAGCGCGGCCTTACCGACTACCTCAATGTGCTCCAGGCGCAGACGCTGCTGTTCCGCCAGCAGCAGGTGCAGCAGCAGGTGCAGGCGGCGCGGCTGATCGCCCACGCAGAGTTGGTAACTGCACTGGGCGGTGGCCTGCAGGCCGGCAGCGACGTGCCCGACCAGCAGCATCAGGAGGCGCCGCCAACCCCGCCGGCGCTGACCCTGCTCGACCGTACAGGCCACGCCCGATGAGCACCCTGAGCTTACCGCTGCGTTGGCTGCACAGCCTGGAATGGCGCCGGGGCTTTTTTGCCTGGGCGCGCACCGACGGCGTGACCTGGGTGTATATCTTCAAGGTGCTGGCGGCGGCGTTCATCACCCTGTGGCTGGCCATGCGCCTCGAGCTGCCGCAGCCGCGCACGGCAATGATCACCGTGTTCATCGTCATGCAGCCGCAAAGCGGCCATGTGTTCGCCAAGAGTTTCTACCGGGTGCTGGGCACCTTGGCAGGTTCGGCGATGATGGTTGCGCTGATTGCCATCTTCCCGCAGAACACCGAGCTGTTTTTGCCCAGCCTTGCGCTGTGGGTGGGGCTGTGTTCGGCCGGGGCCATGCGCTACCGCACCTTCCAGGCCTATGGCTTCGTGCTGGCCGGCTACACGGCGGCGATGATCGGCCTGCCGGTGTTGCAGCACCCCGACCAGGCCTTCATGGCCGCGGTGTGGCGGGTGCTGGAGATTGCCTTGGGGATTCTGGTGTCCACCTTTGTCAGCGCCGCGATCTTGCCGCAGTCGGCCAGCGCCGCCATGCGCAACGCCTTGTACCAGCGCTTTGGCACCTTTGCCGGGGTGGTGGTCGAGGCCCTGCGCGGCGACAGCCAACGCGACCGTTTCGAAACCAGCAACCTGCGTTTTGTTGCCGAAGCGGTGGGCCTGGAAAGCCTGCGCAACGTCACCGCCTTCGAAGACCCGCACATGCGCCGGCGCTCCGGGCGGCTGGTGCGCATGAACAGCGAGTTCATGGCCATCACCACCCGCTTCAACGCCTTGCACCGGCTGCTTGAACGCCTGCGCGCGCGCGGGCCGGTGCAGATTGTCGGGGCCATCGAGCCGGGCCTTGCGACCTTGGCCGAGCTGCTCGAACCCTACGTTGGCCGCGCGCTCACCGATGCCGATGCGCTGCGCCTGACGTTGGAGCTGGGCAGTTACAAGGAAGGCTTGCAGGCCCAGGTACGCGGGCTGCGCGCCGAGTACCTGCAAACCGGCCCGAGCGAGGCGGAGTTGCTCGATTTCCATACCGCCTTCGAGTTGCTGTACCGCTTCATCGACGAGATGTACAGCTACGCCGAAACCCACGCCTCGCTGGCCGCCCACAGCCACGCCCGCGAGCAGTGGGACGAGCCCTATGTGGCGCAGACCAGCTGGCTGGTGTCGCTGGCCGCAGGGCTTCGCGCCTCGGCGGTGCTGTTGCTGCTGGGCAGTTACTGGCTGCTCAGCGACTGGCCCAGCGGCGCCATGATGACCCTGATCGCGACCGTTACCGTGGGCCTGTCGGCGGCATCGCCCAACCCCAAGCGCATGGCCTTCCAGATGGCCTGCGGCACGGCAGTTGGGGCGTTTGTCGGCTTCTTCGAAACCTTTTTCGTGTTCCCCTGGATCGACGGTTTCCCGCTGCTGTGCATGGTGCTGGCGCCGGTGTTCACGCTGGGCGCGTTCCTGGCCTCGCGCCCGGCCTATGCCGGTTACGGGCTGGGGTTGCTGGTGTTCTTCGCCATCGGCTCGGTGCCAAACAACCTCACCGTGTATGACCCCTACGCGTTTATCAATGACTACATCGGCATGGTCATCGGCATGTTCGTCTGCGCCGCTGCCGGGGCGATCATTCTGCCGCCCAACAGCCGCTGGCTGTGGAGCCGCCTGGAGCAGGCGCTGCGCGAACAGGTGCTGTTTGCCATCAGTGGGCGCCTGCGCGGCCTCGGCTCGGCCTTCGAAAGCCGTACCCGCGACCTGCTGCACCAGGCATATGGCCTGGCTGCCGGGCAGCCGAAGGTGCAAAGCGAGCTGATGGGGTGGATGTTCACTGTGCTGGAAATCGGCCACGCGGTCATCGAGCTGCGTAAAGAGCAGGAGCGCGCGCCGGTGCACCCGGCCTATGCCCAGAGCCAGCCCTGGCGCCAGGCGATCCGCGTGATGGGGCGGGCGCTGGCGCGGCTGTTCCTGCAACCCAGCGCCAGTAACCACGAGCGCGCGCTGGTGGCGGTTGACCACGCTATCAGCCGCGTGCAGGCCACCGACGAGCCCTTCGCCCGGCACTTCGATACCTCGGTGCTGCGCCGGGTGCAGAGCTACCTGCACTTCATCCGCACCGCCCTGCTTGATCCGCAATCGCCCCTGGCTCCGGCCCAAGGACTGCACCATGCCCCGTGAAATCGCCTTCCATGGCGTGTACATGCCGACCATGACCTTGATGTTCCTGTTTGCCCTGGGCCTTGGCTGGGGGTTGGACCGGTTTATCGCAAGCCACGACGGCTATCGCTTCTTCTGGCACCCGGCGCTGTTGCGCCTGTGCCTGTTCGTCTGCCTGTTCGGCGCCTTGGCGCTGTCGCTCTACTGGTGAGAAACCTTCGATGAAAAAGTTCTTCAGCCTGATCGCCACCTTGCTGGTGCTGACCGCAGCCGTGGTGATTGGCCGGCAGTTGTGGCTGCACTACATGACCACCCCGTGGACCCGCGACGGGCGGGTGCGCGCCGATATCATCAACGTCGCCGCCGATGTGCCGGGCTATGTGGTGGAGGTGCCGGTCAAGGACAACCAGCGGGTCAAGAAGGGCGAGGTGCTGATCCGCATCGACCCCGAGCACTACCAACTGGCGGTGGAGCAGGCCAAGGCGCTGGTGGCCTCGCGCAAGGCCACTTGGGAGATGCGCAAGGTCAATGCGCGGCGCCGCGCCGACATGGACAACCTGGTCATCTCCAGGGAGAACCGCGATGACGCCAGCAACATCGCCAATTCGGCGCTCGCCGACTACCAGCACGCCCAGGCCGAGCTCGCTGCCGCCGAGCTGAACCTCAAGCGCACGCAGATCATCGCCACCGTCGATGGCTATGTCACCAACCTCAACGTGCACAAGGGCGACTACGCACGCACTGGCGAGGCGGTCATGGCGGTGGTGGATGAGCAGTCGTTCTGGGTGTATGGCTTCTTCGAAGAAACCAAGCTGCCCCATGTAAAGGTGGGTGATCAGGCCGAATTGCAGATGATGAGCGGCGAACGCCTGAGCGGCCACGTAGAGAGCATCGCGCGCGGCATCTACGACCGCGACAACCCGCAAAGCCGCGAGCTGATCGCCGACGTGAACCCGACGTTCAACTGGGTGCGGTTGGCGCAGCGGGTGCCGGTGCGCATTCATATCGACGAAGTGCCCGAGGGGTATCTGCTGGCCGCGGGCACCACCTGTACGGTGGTGGTGAAGCAAGGCGGGGAGTGACCGAGAATTCGCCTTCTTTCAATGTTCATTAAATGGTCTTTATATCGATCATTAAATGGTTTAATGGTCGTTTTGTAGATCATTTTGTTGCGATAATCCTTGCGTAGCCCATACTGGTGCAATGCCTGAGGAGAGTCCTGCATGTCAAAACGTACCTACTCGCCTATCACTCAGAGCGCTTTGCAGCTCTTTAGCCAACTCATCGCCCTCAAGCGTCGTGAAAGAGGGTTGACCCAACAAAATCTCGCAGAGCGGCTCGGCGTGACTCGAGGCACGCTGCGCCGCCTGGAAGCAGGTGATCCAAAATGCGAGATCGGTCTTTTTTTTGAATTGGCCTACTTGCTCGGTATCCATTTGTTCGACGCGCCGGAGCGTTATCAAAGCCTGGCTATCAGCATTCAAGACAAGCTGGCAGTGCTGCCCACACGTGTGCAGAAAACCAGGCAAGAGGTAGACAATGACTTCTGACACGACGCCCTGCTTCGTTTGGGCCTGGCTGCCGGGTTCCAGTCTTCCAGTGGTAGCTGGGCGTTTGGTCCGGCAGGCTGATGACAGGTTCGGCTTTATCTACGGTCGCAGCTATTTGGCCAACCCCCGCGCGATAGCACTCAACTCTCTGGAACTGGGCCTGAGCTCCGAACTGATAGAGCCGCCAGACGGGATGAAGCTGGCGAGCGGTATTCGTGACGCATCGCCAGACGCCTGGGGGCGGCGCGTGATCATCAACCGGCTATACGGCAAGGCGGGTCTGGCGGCCTATGATCAGGATCTGGACGAGCAGACCTACATGCTTGAGTCTGGTTCGGATCGCATTGGCGCGTTGGATTTTCAGACTTCCGCCAGCCACTACGTTGCACGAAGCAATGACAACGCCACGCTTGAGGAATTGCTCAATGCGGCGAGTCTGGTTGAGCAAGGCATACCCCTTACCCCTGAACTGGATCAGGCGCTGCGGCATGGTTCATCCATTGGCGGGGCAAGGCCCAAAGCGCTTATCCAGGAGCATGAACGCAAGTACGTGGCAAAATTTTCTGCCTCCGGTGACACCATCAGTGTGGTGAAGTCCGAGTTCATCATGATGCGTCTTGCGCGGCTGTCAGGGCTGAATGCGGCACCGGTCAAGCTAGAAAAGGTATTGGGCAAGGATGTGCTGCTGATTGAGCGTTTCGACCGGGTCAAGCTCGACGATGGGTGGGCGCGTCGGCTCATGGTTTCTGCACTGACTCTGCAAGGGTTGGACGAGATGATGGCTCGTTACACCAGCTATGAGGCGTTGACCCATGTGATCCGCAGGGACTTTCACGATCCGCGCGTCGATCTGCGTGAACTGTTCGCAAGGCTGGTATTCAACGTGCTCTGTGGGAACACAGATGATCATGCGCGTAACCATGCGGCGTTTTTTGATGGACAGGCCTATAGCTTGACCCCTGCCTACGATATTTGCCCGCAGAGTCGTTCGGGGAACGTGGCAAGCCAAGGTATGTTGATTCTTGGGCAGGCCAATCAGAGCCAGATAGCGTTGTGCCTCAATGCTGCGCACTTGTTCTTGCTCGACCGAGTGCAGGCTCGTGAGATTGTCATCGGGCAACTGGAAAATATTGCATTGCACTGGTCAGCGATTTGCCTGGAGGCGTCCATAAGCAATGTCGACCAGAATGTGCTGGCCACCCGTCAGATGCTCAACCCCTTTGCCTTCGAAAACTTGCCGGATCAGGATATGGACATTGCCCGATTGGCAGAGCGTATACGCCCTCAGTTGCTGGCGACTGCGCTTGCTTGAGTGCCGGCAGATCAACGGGGATCGTCAGCAACACCCACCAAAACCGGCACCTGCACCCGGTCGATCACCTTGGCGCTGATCGACGGGTCGAGCAGCCGCCCAAGGCGTGACAGGTGGCGGTGGCCCATGATGATCAGCTCGCATTCGAGCGCCTGTGCCTTGTCGATGATCGCCTCGGCCGGTTGGCCTGTCGCCATGCAGCCGACGGCCTCGAAGCCTGCTTCGCGCAGGTTGGCGACGGCGAAGGCTACCGCGCGCTCGGCCAGTTGTTGTTCGTCACAGGCGGCGGGGTACTCCTCCAGTTCCTGCTCGGTGTAGGCCTTGGGCTGGTGGTGCACGGCGAAGGTGCTGTCGATGGCCAGCAACACGTGCAGGCTGTGCTCGCCGGGGCGGCAGTAGCGTCGTGCAAGGTCTAGCAGGCTGGCCGAGGCGGGGGAGGCGTCGATGGCAATCAGGACGTGTGGCATGGGGGATCCTTGTTGGCAGTGGCGGCCTGTCGCGGGGCAAGCCCTCTTCTACAAAGTCCAGGCGCTCGCCAGCGTGGGAGCGGGCTGCCCCGCGACAGGGCCGCTAAAGGCTGACCCATAACCAGCCCAAGATAAATGGCCCGCCACGCACGGCGGCATTGCGTCTGACGCAATCCGGCAACCTGCTACCATCGCGTTTCCCACAGCAGTCACGGAACACCCGCCATGCAACTCCCGGACATGAACCTGCTGGTCGCCCTCGATGCCCTGCTCGACGAAGGCAGTGTGGTGGGCGCAGCCCAGCGCATGAACCTGAGCCCGGCAGCCATGAGCCGTACCTTGGGGCGCATCCGCGATGCCATGGGCGACCCGATTCTGGTCCGCGCTGGCCGCGGCCTGGTGCCGACGCCACGGGCGCTGGCGCTGCGTGATCAGGTGCGGCTGCTGGTGGAGCAGGCTGGGCAGGTGTTTCGCAGCGGCGATGAGGTCGACCTGGCCAACCTCGACCGGGCGTTCAACATTCGCACCAATGACCTGTTCATCGCCCTGTATGGGGCGCGGCTGCTGCACATGATGCTTGCCGAAGCACCGAACACGGTGTTGCGCTTTGTGCCCGAGCATCAGGGTGATGACGACCTGGTGCTGCGCCATGGGCAGATCGACCTGGTGGTCAGCTCGAGCATCGAGCTTGGGCCTGAAATAAAGGTGCAGAGCCTGTTCGATACTTGGTTCGTTGGCTTGGCGCGGGCCGACCACCCGATCTTCGATGGGCCAATCACCCCCGAACGTTTTGCCAGGTACCCGCAGATCAGCGTGTCGCGGCGCGGGCGGGCCAATGGGCCGATCGATGTGGAGCTGGGCAACTACGGCGTGCACCGGCGGGTAGCGCTGATCACCCCGAGTTTTCATTCAGCGATGTTCTCGTTGCCGGAGTCGGACCTGATTCTGCCGATGCCGGCGAACATCCTCGGCAGCGTGGCCAAGTTCGGCCTGCCGCTGCGCGCGTTCGAGATCCCGGTGCCGCTGGAGAAGGTGCGGGTGATGCAGGCCTGGCATCCGCGCTTTGACAACGACCCCGCGCACCGATGGTTGCGCAGGATGTTGAAGGCTTGCTGTGGTAGCGAGACCTGAAGGGGCTGCTTTGCAGCCCATCGCAGGCTATCGCCAGCTCCCACAGGTTCAAGGCAAGGCCCTGATATTGCGACTGTGCGCGGTCCCTGTGGGAGCTGGCGACAGCCTGCGATGAGGCGAGAACAGGACTGCCAATCAAATCCGTGGGAGCGGGCTTGCCCCGCGATCCAGGCGACGTCGATCCAAGGTGGATTGCGTCTGGCGCAACATAAACCTGCCAATAAGTCGCTTTCCGTCATCATTCGACCTTCTTAGACTTCCCCCAGCCGAAAATTTGTTGCTGGAGATGTCATCCCATGAGTTCCCTGACCCCACCCTCTGCCGCGCCCGCTGCGCCTGTGCAGGCGGCGTTTGGCCTGCAGGTGGTGGTGGGGCTGTTCGGCGTGCTGCTGGCGGTGCTCTGCGCCGGCCTCAACGAGTCTGTGACCAAGATTTCGCTCAACGATATCCGTGGCGCGATGGGCATCGGCGCCGATGAGGGTGCCTGGCTGCTGGCCGCCTACAGCGCAGCCTCGGTCTCGGCCATGGCCTTTGCGCCGTGGTTGGCCACCACCTTTTCACTGCGCCGTTTCACCCTGTGCGCGGTGGCCCTGTTTGCCCTGCTTGGCCTGCTGCAACCCTTCGCCCCCAACCTGCACAGCCTGATGCTGCTGCGCGTGTTGCAGGGCTTCGCCTCCGGGGCCTTGCCGCCCATGCTGATGAGCGTGGCGCTGCGCTTTCTGCCGCCAGGCATCAAGATCTACGGCCTGGCCTGCTATGCCCTGACCGCTACCTTCGGGCCCAACCTCGGCACCCCGCTGGCCGGGTTGTGGACCGAGTACGTTGGCTGGCAGTGGGCGTTCTGGCAGATCATCCTGCCGTCGCTGCTGGCGATGCTTTGCGTCGCCTGGGGCCTGCCCCAGGACCCTCTGCGCCTGGAACGCTTCAAGCAGTTCGACTGGCGCGGCGTGCTGCTGGGCCTGCCGGCCATCAGTTGCACCGTGCTCGGCTTGTCGCTGGGCGACCGCTGGGGTTGGTTCGATTCGCCGCTGATCTGCTGGCTGCTGGGCGGTGGTGGGCTGTTGCTGGTGCTGTTTCTGTACAACGAATGGTCCGAACCGCTGCCGTTCTTCCAATTGCGCATGCTGTCGCGGCGCAACCTGAGCTTTGCCTTGCTGACCCTGGCCGGGGTACTGATCGTGCTGTCTGGCACGGCCAGCCTTCCTTCGGCCTACCTGGCCCAGTTGCACGGCTATCGCCCGGCGCAGACCAGCCCCTTGATGATGCTGGTGGCCATGCCGCAGTTGCTCGCCCTGCCGCTGGCCGCTGCGCTGTGCAACATCCGCGCGGTGGACTGCCGCTGGGTGCTCGGCGTGGGCCTGGCCATGCTGGCGGCCTCGTGCGTTGGCAGCAGCCTGCTGACATCCCAGTGGATTCGCGGCGACTTCTACCCGTTCTACCTGCTGCAAGTGTTCGGCCAGCCGATGGCAGTGCTGCCGCTGCTGATGCTCTCGACCAACGGCATGAGCCCCCAGGAAGGCCCGTTCGCCTCGGCCTGGTTCAACACGGTCAAGGGCCTGGCAGCGGTGATTGCCGGTGGCCTGATCGAGGCCGTTGGCACCTTGCGCCGGCATTTTCATTCCAGCCACCTGGTCGACAGCCTGGGCAATGCGCCGCTGCTGGATGACCACGCGGCGGGCCTGGCCAAGCGCATCCATGACCAAGCCCTGGTGCTGACCTCTGCCGACCTTTACCTGGTGATGGCGGGCATCGCCATTGCCCTGATCTGCCTGATTCCCTTCGTGCCCACCCGGGTCTACCCGCCCCGTGCGGTGGCCTGAGCCTGTGGATGAATTCGAGAAAAGCAAAATGACCCAGAAACGTAAAACCCTGTTTATCGGCGCGGTGCTGGCTGTTGCCGTGCTGGCCGCCATCGCCGGCCCCTGGCTGTTTGGCAGCGACCACCACCAGAGCACCAACGATGCCTATGTCAGCGCCGACTACACAGTGGTCGCGCCCAAGGTTGCGGGCTTTATCAAGGAGGTGCTGGTTGAGGATAACCAGCAGGTCAGCGCCGGCCAGTTGCTGGCCACCATCGATGCCCGCGACTACCAGGCCGCCCTCGATGCGGCCGAGGCGCAGTTGTTGGTGGCCAAGGCGCAGAGCCTGGATGCCCGCGCTACCTTGGATCGCCAGGCCGCGCTGATTGCCCAGGCGCAAGCGGCGGTGAACGCCGCGGCTGCTGAAGTGGCCTTTGCCGACCATGAAGTCGGGCGCTACAGCCGCCTGGCCGAGCAGGGCGCCGGCACCGTGCAGAACGCCCAGCAAGCGCGCAGCCGGGTCGACCAGGCCCGCGCCCGGCTGGCCAACACCCAGGCGGCGCTGCTGGCGGCGCGCAAGCAGGTGGATGTGCTCAGCGCCCAGGTTGCCAGCGCCGATGGCCAGCTCAAACGCGCGGAGGCCGGGCTTGAAAAGGCGCGCCTGGACGTGTCGTACACCCGCATCACCGCACCGGTGGATGGCATGGTCGGCGAGCGTGCCCTGCGCGTTGGTGCGTATGTAAACCCGGGGGCGCGGTTGCTCTCGGTGGTGCCATTGGCGCAGGCGTACATCGTTGGCAATTTCCAGGAAACCCAGCTGACCCATGTGCAGCCGGGGCAGCCGGTGAGCATCAGCGTCGATACGTTTGCGGGTGAAAAACTGCACGGCCATGTGCAGAGCATCGCCCCGGCCACCGGGGTGACGTTTGCGGCGGTGAAGCCTGACAACGCCACTGGCAACTTCACCAAGGTGGTGCAGCGTATTCCGGTGAAGATCGTCTTCGATGATGGGCAGCCGTTGCTTGAGCGCTTGCGAGTGGGTATGTCGGTGGAGGCGACCATAGACACCGGGGGGGATTTGGTGGATGGCAAAGAGGTGAGTGCGCGATGAGTGGGCTGCGGATGTGTGATCGTGCCGAGATTGCTGGGGCTGCGGCGCAGCCCTTTCGCGGCACAAGGCCGCTCCTGCAAGGGATCGCGGTCGCGTGGGCTGCTCCCATACTGCTCGTCGGCTGCACCCTCGGCCCCGATTTCCAATCCCCTGCCAGCCAGGCCCCGCAAAACTGGGCTGCGCTACAAGCCCAGGCCGCGGCCAGCCAGCCGGTCGCCGAACCGTTGGAGCTGCGCTGGTGGGACAGCTTCCATGATGCCCAACTCAGCGCCCTGATCGAAAAGGTCGCCCAGCGCAACCTCGACCTGCAGATGGCCAGCGCGCGCCTGCTGCAAAGCCGCGCCATACGTGGCACGGTGGCCGCCGACCAAGCGCCTTCGGTGGATGCCGACGCCGGCTACAGCCGCGCCCGCAACAGTGCCCAAGGCTTGAGCGACCCGTCTGGCAACGCGGGCAAAAAGGCCTACAACTTGTGGCAGGGCGACCTGGTTGCCGGTTGGGAGCTGGACCTCTGGGGCCGCGTGCGGCGCCAGGTCGAGGCCGCCGATGCCAGTGTCGAGGTGGCCGAGAACGACCGCCGTGGCGTGCTGCTGGCGCTGCTTGCAGAGACCGCCGGTGATTACATCCAGTTGCGCGCCGTGCAGCATACGTTGCAGGTGACCGAGGACAACCTCAAGGTGGCCCGGCACAGTCTGAAGCTGTCCGAAGACCGTCAGGCCGAAGGCGTCGCCACGCGTCTGGACGTTGCCCAGGCCAGCGCCCAGGTTGCTTCGATCGAAGCGCGGCTGCCCAGCCTTGAAGCCCGCCGCGACGACCTGATCAACGCGCTGAGCCTGCTGGCTGCCGAGCCACCGCGCAGTTTGCAGGGCCTGTTGCAGCCAGGCGGCGAGCTGCCGGCGCCGCAGCAGCGCTTTGCCATTGGCGTGCCGTCGGAGCTTGCGCAGCGCCGGCCCGATATCCGCCAGGCCGAGGCGCGGCTGCATGCCGCCACTGCCAGTATCGGCGTGGCCAAGGCTGACTTCTACCCGAGCATTCGGCTGTCGGGCAGCGTCGGTTTTCAGGCCATGCAGCTGTCGGACTTCGGCGCCTGGGATTCGCGCCGCTTCGCCTTCGGCCCGCAACTGTCGCTGCCGCTTTTCGAAGGTGGGCGGCTCAAGGGCACCTTGCAACTGCGCGAGGCGCAGCAGCAGGAAGCGGCGCTGAATTACCGCAAGGTGGTGCTGGGGGCGTGGCATGAAATCGACGATGTATTGCGGTTGTACAACGCCAGCCAGCTGCGCCGCGACCACTTGGCCGAAGCCGTGCGGCAGAACCGTATCGCGCTTGAGACCGCGCAGCGCCAGTACGTGGAAGGGGCGGTGGATTTCCTCAACGTGCTGTCCGTGCAATCGGCGCTGCTGGCCAGCGAAGAGCAGTGGATCGACAGCTCGGCGGCTGTTTCGCAGGCCTTGGTTGGCCTGTACAAGGCGCTCGGTGGTGGGTGGCAGGCCTTCGACAAGGCCTGAAGGCCATCGCGGGGCAAGCCCGCTCCCACAGTGCTGCTGAGTTTCAGGGGGCTGATCAAGCCTGCTCGGGCCTCATCGCAGGCTGTCGCCAGCTCCCACAGAGACCGCGCCAAGCCACAATATGGCGGCCTGACCCAGACGCCTGTGGGAGCTGGCGACAGCCTGCGATGAGGCCCGAGCAGGCATCATCCAAATGCATGCACGTGTCGGGGGGGCTTGCCCCGCGGTGCCTCAGAGCGGGCGCAGCAGGCCGAAGCGTTTGCGCAATACCCAGTCCAGCACGCGCTGCGGCAGCAGCCTGGCAATCAGCGGTAGCGCCGTGCTGCCATTGCCAATACGCACCAGCGCCGGCACCGGCGACTTGCGCGTAGCGGCCAGCAGCCCTTGGGCGAAGACCGCGGCAGGCGTAGGCCGGTCCTGCGAGGCCCGCGCCCGAGCCTGTACCTGCTCACGCAGTGGCCACCACGGCGAATCGGTCGCCAGCACCTGCTCGGCCTGTTGCTGCGCATTGCTGGCAAACTGCGATTCAATCGCCCCTGGCTGTACTTCCATCACTCGGATGCCAAACGGCGCCAGCTCCAGGCGCAGGGCATCGCTCAGCCCGTGAACGGCAGCCTTGGACGCGCAATACGCCCCGGCGAACGGGGTCACCAGCACCCCCGACACGCTGCCGATGTTCACCACCAGCCCACGTGAACGGCGCAGGTGCCCGAACAGCGCGCGGGTGACGCCAACCACGGCGAACACGTTGGTTTCGAATTGCTGGCGCATGGCCTCGACGCCGCCATCGAGCAGCGGGCCCATGGCGCCGTAGCCGGCGTTGTTGATCAGGATGTCCAGTTGCGGCAGTTCCTCGGCCAAGTGGGCGAGGGCCTCGGCGTCGTTCACATCCAGTTGGCGGGCGGTGAAGCCTGCGGCGTTCAGTTGGTCGACATCTTGCGGCTTGCGGGCGGTAGCCCAGACCTGGTGGCCGGCATCGCGAAAGGCGTGGGCCAGGGCGCGGCCAATGCCGCTGGAACAACCGGTGATAAGAACGGTGGGCATTGGCTGGGCCTGTGTGGGTTGGTTGGAGGTGCTGTGGGCGATTCCATGGTTTCAAGCAAGTAGCTTTTGATCGTGTAGGAGCGGCCTTGTGTCGCGATGGGCTGCGAAGCGGCCCCAGGATTCGTGCCTCATGCAGAATCGCCGGGGCTGCTTCGCAGC